>CALFVE010000158.1 GCA_937928475.1 uncultured bacterium
CTTCGGGCGGAAGAGCGCGAAGAAGAGCTTCTACGGCTACAGGGAGCACCTGGCTACCGACGCCGACAGCGAGTTGATCACAGCGGTGGCTGTCACGCCCGGGAACGTGCCCGATAGCCAACTCTTCGCGGCCCTGGTGAACCCGCCGGCGCGGGAAGTTACCGCCGACAAGGGCTACGACACCGACGAGAACCACCGACATCTACGGGCCCAAGGCCAACGCTCCGGCCTCCTCGTCAAGCGCAATCGCACCAATCCGCAGGTTCTCGGCCAGGCCAACCTGGACTCCCAAGGTCAGCGGCCTCGTATCGAGCGCAAGTTTGCCGAGCAGAAGCGCTGTCACGGACTGCGCCAGCCCGCTACTGGGGACTGGCCAAGGTGACCATCCAGGCGCTGATCACCTGCATTGTAGTCAACCGCAAGCGACTAGCCAAGCCCCGGGAGGCCATTTGTAGCCCACCGAGGGCGGGATTGTGTCGGCTGAACGCCACCGCGGGGTGAAAGAGGCCAAACAGTCGAAAGAATGCCGAACAGTCTGGCGCCGGCTAGGGGCAAGGCCTCCTAGGTCCGGCAGGCAGACAAAAAAACCGAATAATTGTCAAACGCCAACCAGTTGTTTGCAAACCCGCGACGTACCCTCTCGTTCAGGAGAGGTCCTTTAGTAACAGTCACATATAGCAGGACGGCAGGGAACGGCCGGAGCCCTGCATGATGGTCCAAGAAACGGCGCCCGTCCCCGCCCCGAAGTCACGGCAGGCCTGCAGCCGGTGCCGCAGCCTGTCGCTCAGTTGGGAGGGCGAAGACGGTGCGCTCCCGCCCGCCCCTGCCTCGCCCGGCGACGAAGGTCAGTCGTCCCTGTTCCCAGCAGAGATCCTCGGGACGCAGCGCTAGGGCTTTCGAGACCCCCGAAGCCCCCAATCGGCCATGGTCCGCAGTAGCGCCCCAGAAAGCCGGCCGGTCGAGGTCGTCTGCTTGATCTGAGCGAAGAGGGCGGGCAGTCCTTGGTCCGTGGGAGGACCGGGAACCCGCCGGGCCACCAGCACGCGCCCCTCTCACGGTCAGACCAGCAGGCCAGTGCGGGCACCGGGGGAGACAGGAAAGCAGAAGCCCCCTGCCTGGATTATTCATGGCCCTCCGGGTCACTCGACAAGAGGCTTAGCAATCTCCCTGAGAAAGGGCGATTGGGCTCTTGTTGACTCGCTGGATGGGTTCGCGTGGTCGGCTAGGCCTGCGCCGCGCTCCTGGCAGCGCACGCGGGCCCCGCCAAGCAACAGGCAGGCATACTCCTGCCGGGGTAGCGGCGTGAACGGTCCCGAAACCGGTGTTCAGCCCCGCACCAGCCGCGGGCGGCGGGGCAAGCGGTCCAGCAGCAGCGGCCATAACTTCAGCACTGGGCATGACGAGGCGAACTGGAGCAGCACCTGCTGCACGCTCTGTTGGTCCCGCACGCTAGACTTGAGCAGGTCCCGCCGTAAAGTGCCCACCGGAGCCTGCACCCCGCCCGTGCGCGCCAGCATTACCCGCAGGTAACTGAGCAAGACGAAGGCGGCCGGGCGCAGCAGCACGCGCAGTCGGTTGGCTGCGAAGCGGTGGCAAAGGGATGGACTGGCCGTGCGCTTCGCACCAGTCGTAGACCTCGGGCAATGAAAGGCGCTCTCCCCGCGCAGCAACAGCTTCGTCTGCGACAGGGTCTGGCGCTATGAGTGCCGCGGCTGCCCCTGCACAGAGAAGCACCTGCGCCGCTTTCTGGCTCAGGTGGCGAGTCTTCGCGTCACAGGCAACAGGCACCCGTCGTCTTGGGCGGTCCTGTGGACTGGGATCATTGCGCGACGGTGTCGCGCCCGGAAGCGAGCCGCCGATTCAATTTCCTCCCTCAACTGCGGCTAGGGAACCGTGCCCCCTGCCGATCCGGAGAAGTCCCCGCGCACATACAGCCCCAGCACGCTGAATTCCCGGCTCATCTGCGGATGGCCGAAGACCGTCAACTCCGGGCTGCCCTTGACCGCGTCGCGTAGCAGATAGAGAGTCCGAACCACCGACATCCCGGCTATCAGTAGATTGGTGCTTTCCTTGATGTTGTAGGAGACCCACATGCCGCGCCAATTCCCGCTGATTTGACCCAGGGATACGATGCGATCGCTGTTCTCGATGACCATGTCGCTCGGGCTGGTCTCGGTCTGAGGGGTGATGAAGGTGAAATCTTTGACGTTCTTCAGCAGATACGGCACCTTAGTCTGGTGCTCACAGCCCACGCCGTAGAACCACGCCGGTCCCTGGCAGTTGTCCGCGTAGATCCCATACTGCGTTCCCGCCGAGGCTAGCCACATGCACTCCAGCACTCCGCCGCCGTGGCCGGTCATCCATACGTATGCATAAAAGGGACCCGCGATGTTTACATTACTCATGTGGGCCTGTCCTCCACAGCGCCACTCCACTCCTACCGCTCCCGGTTGTTCCGCCGTAATGCGGAGCTCCTTCAAGACCACTGTGCTGTCAGCGACATCCGGGGTGCTGATGATCGGCTTTGGCCGGGCAGGGTCGTCAAAGTCGGCAGCGTCTTTGGGAACCTGCAGCACACAGCGCAGCACGTGCTCACCTACTAGCTTGGTGTTGGCTTTCAGGTGAAGAGTGTCCCTCACTAGGTAACGCCCGATAGGCAGGAACACCAGTTCATTCTCCTCTATGGCCTTTTGAATAGCGGCAGTGTCGTCAGTACTGCCATCGCCCTTCGCACCGTAGCGTACGACATTTCCCGGGCTGGCCAGGTCCACGGCGGATACCACGGGCGGCCGGGGCTCGCGCGCGAAAACCGGCGACAGGTTCACGTCCTCCACCAGGCCCTCGGGCCGGCTCGCGGCTTCGGCGGCCCAGCCCTCGAAGCGAGGTGCCGCCGTGGGCTGCCCTATCCGGCAGTCTCCCAGCACGTAGGTGGGTATGGTTACAGTGCCGTGGGCCTGGCCGGCCAGCTTGCCGGGGATGATCTCCGGCACGTCCTCACAGACTAGATTGGAGAAGAAAAACGCCTTGCCGCCCCGCAATTGCATCGCCTGCGGCTGCTTAGTACGGCGAATGGTGGCGTTCACCAACGTCACCGTCGCCGGGTTGTCTGCCAGCAGCGCGTAGCCGCAGTCCTCGACGGTGAGATTGACCATGTTGATGCTCCAGGTGCCGTGCAACTCGATAGCCGGCCCCCTCGTGTTACGGATGGTGAGGCCGCGGTAGGTGATACAACTGGCTCCGCTGACGAAGTGCCCGACCTCGCCCCCCTCGATAGTGACATTCTTGAAGAGGTTGGCAGTGCCCATTATGCCGCGCAGGGCATCGGTGGAGGTGATGGTGAGGTTCTCCAACATCGTCTGCTGCGCCAGGCGGGCGAAGAGCCCGACTGCCCCGGGGTTGCCCGGTTCGATGTGGATTTTCAGATTGCCGATCACCACGCGGAAGTTGTTGTTGGAGGCAGCGAAGTTGGGGTCGTCCTTATCGTAGAAGCCCACCGGCATGGGGACCTGGTAGAACCAAGGGTCCTCCGGATCACAACCCCACCCGTTCCAAGTCACGAGCAGCGCGTTGGGGTGGGTCGGGTCCTGAAAGTCCGGTGAGTTGGCAGGTAGCAACAGCGTGGGAGGATTCAGCGGATCGCCCACGAAGTACGTGCCCCACCACAGGTTTAGTCGCTGGGTGATCTTGTAGGTGCCGGACGGCAAGAAGACTAGGCCGCCATTCTTGTTACCGGTGCTGCCCTGGTTGTGATTGATGGCCCGCTGTAGGGCCGCGGTGTCGTCGGCCACGCCGTCTCCTACCGCGCCGAAGTCCTTTACGTTCCGGAAGTAGAACTCCCGGTCAGCCGTCGTGAACTCCCCCGGGACCGCCTCCTGTGCAGACGCGCTCCCGCACAGTCCGCCGAGCAAAAGCATACCGGCTACACACGTCAATGCCCCCATGTACTGAGTCATCGTAATTCCTTTCCGTTTCCTCAGATTAGTGCCCCGCAGTGGGGGCAAAGGTTGATGGACCCGGCGCGACCGCGATCCACTGCAGGCCGGCGAAAAAGCAGCCAGCCTCCCTGTTGTCGGGGCGCAGCCTGGACCTCCCCCGCCTAGCGCTTGATCCACACCGTCTGCACCGCAAAGTCCCGCGTTCCGGGCTTGGAGGGGCCCGCGTCCCAGCCGTCAGGCGCCTGGGCGATGACCCGGTGGTTATTGCAGATCACTGAATTGAACAGCGCCAAGTCCCGGCCCCCCACCACCTGAAAGAGCGGGCCCGGCTCGCCGCCCCAGTGCCCGGCGATGGCCTGGAAGATCACCACCTTGCTGCAGTCCTCCATCCGCACGTAGGGCGCGTAGGTCCCCTCAAACTGCAGGACCAGGACTACCAGGTTTTGCGCCCCGCGCAGGATTACTGCCGTCTGCGGGTTATGCTCTTGCTGCAGACTGTACATCCACTTGCGTCCGGTGGAGGTGATCTCCAGGCCGTGCTTGGTCGCACTGGCATTCCAGGCGTTTTCGAAGAACCCGCCGCCGCCACCGCTGATCCGCCACAGGAGTTCCTGCGTCGGTTTTGGCACTTCCGAGACGAAGCCGGTGTCGATCACCATGGACTTCTCGCCGGCTCGCCAGTCCGTAATGATTCCGCCGGGGGTCGCCATGCGGAGGAACAGGTGACAGAGAAGGAGGGTGGCCGCCGGGTCATCCGGAACTTGAACCATCGGCTTTCGGCTGGCCGGGTCCTCGAAGCCGGGGCTGTCTGCTTTCAGCTTGAGGGCGGAGTACATCTCCCCGAACAGGCGTGAGTCCTGCCGCAGGCGCAGCGTGTCGGAGACGAGGTAAGTGCCCTGGGGGAAGAAAACCTCCGGGGAGGCGGCGATCGCCCGTTGGATGGCCGCCGTGTCGTCCGTCACCCCATCGCCTACCGCGCCGAACTCCTTGACCGAGCGCGCATCCGGCCCCGGCAAGGGGTAGGCGGGCGAAGGGAGATCTCGCGGGATCAGGTCCGCCAGCTCGCTCAGGTCATGGCTGTCGCCCGGTAGTTCCTGGCCGTTGACCATGGCGGAGCCGGCCGCCCACAACCGCACGTGCGCGCGGTCGGCCCCGGCAGCCGGGAGCACCCCCTTCACGACCTCGTCCACCCCTTGGGCCGTGATGTTAGCCAGCACCAAAGAGCCACCCTGGTTCTCAATGGCACTGCCCCCGGCGATGTCCTGAAACGAGGAGTTCAGCAACGAGATGTTGCCCCCGCTCACATGCATCGGCGCGGTCTGGCGGAAGTGAAAGTCCAGCAGCGCGAAACTCCACACCCCGCTCAGGTGCAGCGAGGCCAGCCGCTGCCTGCTCAGCTCAACGCTGCGCACCGCCCA
>CALFVE010000159.1 GCA_937928475.1 uncultured bacterium
ATCCGCCTGGACGGCCTGTAGGTTGGCCGTCGCTGCGGCCTCAGCGTGCCTGGTGAGACCGGAGTCAAAGAGGGGCACGCTTAGCCGGACACCCACGGACCACTGGTCAACGTTTGGCCAGGAAGTACCTTCGCGATTGTAGTTCGCGATGGCTTGGATCTCCGGCTGCAAGCCGGCCGCGGCTTGACGCCGCTGCGCCTCGGCGCCGGCCATCTGCGCCTCCGTGGCGAGGATCTCCGGCCGCCTGAGCCAAGCCTGCTCAACTTGCTCCTGGACATCAGGAAGCGCCTCGACAGGCGGAGTCCCCGGATCAGGTGCAGGCGACACCTCAAGCCCTTCGCTAGTGCTTAGCCCCATGGCGTTGGCTAGCTGTAAGGTCGCCAGCCGCACCGCGTTCTCCGCGGCAATCACCCGCTGGCGGGCATCCGCAACGCGTACCCGCATCTGCAGCACGTCCACCTCCGCCACCTTCCCCAGACGGAAGTACTCCTCGACTATCTCCTCGTGGGCTTCAAGCTGGCGGAGGGAAGCATGGTCGGCCTCCAGGCGCTTCCGAGCACGCTGTACTTGATACCAGCCGGCGGCTACGTCATAGACTACCTGCTGTATGGCCCGACGCAGTCTCTGTTCCGCGACCAGGTAATCAGCGGTGGCGATGTCCACCTGCGCTCGCAAGGAGGGCGAGTAAAGGAGCTTAGCGGCGTCGAGGCTGAGCAGGTAGTCCTCGTTGCCCGGGCCGAGCAGGTTCCGCTTATTGGGCGGCAGCCAACTGTAATGGAGGGCGTCCGCCGAGAGCCGCAGTTGGGGTTCGCTAATCTTGCGCACTCGCCCCGCCTGCTCGGCAGCTGCTTGCCGGCGGTGCGCGGCAGCCACAATGCGGGGATTGTGCGTCAGGGCATACGTGGTGGCCTCGGCCAATTCCACCGGCGCCGCCAGGGCAGGTCCGGTCAATAGCCAGGCCAAAACAACGAGCGCGAGGCCGCTCGTCCGGCGGCGAATCAAGCCGTAGCTTACCCGAGTGACGTTGTCGAGGGGCACGAATTTGAGTTTCCTACCGTCGGTCCTCGTCATCGCGTGGCACTCCTGTCATAACCGAGGCCATCATCCCCCGCCTCCGACCCTGCTCCCGCGGCTTTGACGGCCTCGGCCAACCGCACTTTTCGTCCGATCTTGACCCCGCCCCGTTGGCTAGGTTGTCGCGCAGTCGTCAATCACGATCACGCTGCCCTAGCGCAGTGGCTTGGTGTATCGGGCCGGCAGGGCAGAACCCCACGCAATCGTGGGGACGGGGCGGCACGAGTTTGGGATCCTCTTCCCGCCGCTTGAACACCTGGTGGGGACGGAAATCATCGCCGCCCATACGCCCGCTGCACTGGCTATAGTCAATGGTCGGGGTCCCTTCTCTCTTCTCCCGCTTGCCCCCATGAAGGCGTCTTCGGGCATCATCTTCCGCCCCCGGCTAGCGCACGGCGACGAGGAGCGTAGCGACCGCGTCGTCGCTGGGCGTGCCTGGAACATCCGGGGAGATTATCGCCTGCCCGAGGTCCATCCCCTGCGCGGCGAAGGCCTCACGGAACCGCTTGTGCTGCAGGTTGGGCAAATGCCCCGCAACGATCAGCAGGCATTTGGCTCGGAGAAGATCCGCCAGAAACCGGCCGCCGTCTTCCGCGCCCAACTACGGATGCATCGTGCCAAACTTCACCGATAACCCCCACGCAATGCGGTTCAGGAAATCCTCGACAGCCCCCCCGCAAGCCCGGGACACTTGCCGATGCAAACACACATTATGAGTCCGGCACGTTCCTGCGAGCCCTTGCTTTTTCCCTACTTTCGCCAGCGGCTTTCCAATCTGGTCGGTACATACCGCGCGGCCGGCTAGCTTCACCCAACTCTCAATGACTGCCTCCGGTCTCATCGTGATTTTCAACTGCACGGACCCTCAGGTCCGGGCGGCCTTGGCGGTCTCCGCTTCGATGGTCAGCTGTCCTAACGCCCTCCTGAACGCTCTCCCCCCAAACCACCCACTTGGAGCCCTCGGTGCCCAAGATCTGGGTCTTCATAGGTCGAAACTTCGACCTGTCCCCCGAGGGGAAACAGCCGGAGACCGCCGCCTGGAAGTGATGCGCTCCGGCGCCGAGCACGCACTGCACAGGCCGTCGCCCGCCGTCTCCACTGGTGGCCTCATCCGTACAGGCGAAGAGGTTGGTAATACCAGGCACCGGCAGCCGATAGTACATGCTGGTCCTTTCCCGCCAGCAGGCCAACAACCGCTGCTTTCATTTGGGCCAAGTGCCGACACACCGTTAGATGCCTGTTGCCGGCCACCGGCGGCAACTCACACGCGCACTTCTCGCCATCGGTGGCGGTCTCCAGGAGGCTGACCCCAGTGGGTGGCGGGCTATCGTGCGGAACACGTCGGCGCACGCTCCGCAGAGTTTCTCACCCATACGCGACCGATCTCTCGTGTTCCTGCAAAAAGCATATTAGCAAGAATAGAAAATATGTCAAGCCGCGGGCGGGCCTATCATGAAGGACGGGATATCATTCTGAGGTGCCTCAGCCTGGCTAGTTCCTCTCGCGGCTTCGGGCGGGCCGACTTTCTCGATCCCCCAGGGCAGTATCGCCCTGGCCGCTCACGCTTCGGACGGACCGGCCTTGCCATCGTCAAGTTCGCACTGAGGAATGGGGCCGGAGTACAGCCGCTTGACGTACGCCAGATCGGTCTCTGCCGCCCGCAACGCTTCGCATGCCGCCTTGAGCCGCACCTGGGCAGATGGCTGCTTGATGCGCGCGGCCTCCAACTGGCACTGAGGTTGTGCTAGCAGCGTGTTGATCTCTTCGGCGCGCGCCAGTGCCTCTGGGGCGGTGTCGCGGCTGGCTTCGGCAGCCCGCAACTGCGCCCGCGCCGTCTCCAGGCGCACCTGGGTCTTGTTCACGGCCTCCTGGGAGGCGCCGCCGATACGCTTCATCGCAGTAACTCGGTCCAGGTTATGCTGCGCGTCGGAGACAGCCGTCTGGGCGGCCGCCAGTTGCGCTTCGGCGGTTCGCCACCTTCTCCTGCTGGTAGTTCTTGTTCTCCGCCACATGGCGGGACTCGGACCCGCAAGGGAGCCGGATGGGGGCCGTGGGCATCTTCCCGATGCTGACGGTATGATGGCCGACCTCTCGCAGCGCCTCGATCCAGTTGGGATGCTTCCCATCGGGCCAGGTCTCGTTGCGTTCGGCGCCGTGCGCGTGAACGTATTGGCCGGTGACCAGACTGGCTCGGGAGGGAGCACGGAAAGTGCCTTGAGCATAGGCTGTGGTGAAGGCCACGGCCCGCGCCACCAGAGCATCAAGGCTGGGCGTCAGTATGTGGGGAAAGCCCAGCGCCAGCACGGTGTCCCACCGCTGCTGATCGCTCATCAGCACCAGGATGTGTGGTCCCCCCCAGATCTGCCGGGGTTCATGATCAAGGCCTCTGCGAGAGTGAACCTGCGCCTCCGGCCTCTTCAAGGCGGCGGCCTCGAGGCCAGGCGGAGTTGCCAGAGCACCTCAGGCGGTGCATCTAGGCGGAGCCCCAAGGTCTTGTCGCCCCAGATATGGTCGAAGCGCAACAGCAGTTCGTTCCAGCCTGCCTGCAAGTCCACGGGGGCGGCGGTGTCAATACGGTATTGCAGCGCCTTCGGATCGAGCGTGTCCTTCTGGGCGGGCAGCGGCTGGCCGTTCAGCCAACCGCGCAGAGCGTGGTGCCCGTGGCCGTCCTCCAGGCGCAGGGAGACTTGGGTGGCCTGCGGCGAGAAGAGATAAGTAACCGCATAGGCCGCGCCCTCATCAGGATAGCCCCAGTTGAGTTCACGACCGAAGTCCAGACGGTTCTCTGTCAGGCTCACGCTCTTCCACTGCAGGCTGCGCGCGCGAACCCGGGTCTGGGTGATCTCTCCCTCGTAAGTGGCTTGGAGGTCCACTTCTTGCTCGGGCGGATAGGCGGTGGTCGCCAGCCGCTCGCAGATACGGGGGCGGTCGGTGAGGTGGTCGAGTTCAGCCATCCCCGGGAAACCGAAGGGGCCGATGATACTCCAAGCGCGCACATAGAGTTGCTCAATCCCGATGAACTGCGCCGGGGCCCAGGAGCCGGGATAGAGCCGGGCTTCCGTGGGTTCATCGAAGGTGATAGTGCTGGCCGAGCCGTCGCTATCGGCCCACCAGAACTTGGTGTGCCCGCCGAAGGTAGCCTCGAAGTTGACCATGGTGCGCAGGTTGCTGTCGAGAGGAGGCAAGAGGGGAATGGCCTCGCGCGGTATGGCCGCGGCTAAGACGAGGCCCTGCCGGTCCTCATCGAGCGCGTAGCCTAGCCGCACCGAGTCAAGCAGCGCAACGTGCTCGAACCGCGCCGGGGCTACTGCCGAGCCGTAGGTAAGCGGATTGCCTGCTCCCGGGCCTTCCCATTTCGGATACATCCCCAGCGCCACCGGCCGAGGCTTGGCGCCGTCGTCGAAGACCCCAAAGACAAAGCGAACATCGCCCCGCCGTCCCTCCGGAGGTCCCCCGGGGGCCGCTTGCGGGTCGCCCTGTACGTAGAAACTGAGCGTGTCGGCGCTCCGATCGTGAGTGAAGATGCGCTCAGCCGGCTGGAGTGGTTGGGGAACGAACTCGCGGCCCAGGCGGGCATGCCACCGTAGGTATAAG
Source organism: uncultured bacterium (assembly GCA_937928475.1). Lineage (GTDB taxonomy): Bacteria > Armatimonadota > Zipacnadia > Zipacnadales > Zipacnadaceae > Zipacnadum. The sequence goes on from CALFVE010000159.1 coordinate 4,669, forward strand.
TGCCCCGGGTCATAAAGACAACGCACCTCCACC
>CALFVE010000160.1 GCA_937928475.1 uncultured bacterium
TCCACCGGCGAGAGGCCGCTGATCCCCTCGCAGAAGATCTCCTCCACCGCCACCCGGCCACCGAAGGCCACCGCGGCCAGAATGGCCAGTTTGTTGGCCGCGTCAATCCCTTCCACGTCGTTAGTGGGATCGGCCTCGGCATAGCCCAGCGCCTGGGCCTCTGCCAGCACCTGCGCGAAGGGAAGGCCCTCTTCGGTCATGCGGGTAAGAATGTAGTTGGTAGTGCCGTTGACGATGCCGATGACCTCGTCCAGGCGGCAGGCGGCCAGGCTTTCTTTGAGCGAGCGGACGATAGGGATGACCCCGCCCGCCGAGCCCTCGAACTGCACGTCCACGCCCTGGCGGGCGGCCGCCTCCAGGATCTCCGTGCCGTGCTTGGCCATCAGTTCCTTGTTGGAGGTGACCACGCTCTTGCCGGCGGCGATGGCGGCGAGCACCAGTTCGCGGGCGGGGTGCAGACCTCCGATGCTCTCGACCACCACGTCCACCTCGGGGGCGGCGGCGACTGCGTGGGCATCGGTGCTGCGCAGTTCGCGGGGGACCTGGACCGGGCGCTCGCGGGTCCAGTCAAGGTCGGCCACCCGCACCACGCGCACCGGCGCGCCCACGATGCGCGCAATCTGCTCGGCGTTGTCCTGCAGCACCTGGTAGGTCCCGCAGCCGACCACGCCGAAGCCGAGGATGCCCACAGAAACCTGGTTACGCATGCTGTTGGTCATCGTCTTGCACCATCTTGCGGGAAGGTGGCGAGTAGTGGGCGGAGGAGACTGCCCAGGCGGCCCCGGCTCGCCGAGGCCACACCGAATAGCTCAAGGGGCGGGCCTGAGTCCGCCCCGCCGCCGGTCTGCTGCCGTTCTGCCGTCGTTGTGCCGCCGTTCCGTCGTCGTTGTGCCGTGGTTACTCCCCTGCGCCTCGGTGCGGGGCGGGCAGTTCGATGATCATGACCGGCTGGTCAGCATCCACGCGCTCCTCGTTTTCCACCAGGAAGCGGGCAATGACGCCGCTGGCGGGCGCCGGGATTTCGTTGAAGAGTTTCATGGCCTCCACCATGCCCACGGTGTCGCCGTGCTCCACGTGGTCGCCCACCTCGACGAAGGGAGGCGCGTCGGGGGAGGGTTTGCGGTAGAAGACGCCGGCCATGGGGGAGAGCACCGGCAAGTGATTGTCCGGCAGGGGCGCTTCGGTCGCGGCCGCCGGGGGGAGGTAGTGGGGAGAAGAGGGCGCAGGCAAGCCGGAGCGGGACGAGTGCCCGCCGGCCGAGATCAGGACCTCGCTGCCTGCCTCGCGGATCTCAATCTCCGCCAGATTTTCCCGCTCCAGGAGTTCGAGCAGCCAGCGGACGTCGTCATCGCTAATGCCGGGCATCTGCCGCCCTCCTTCCTTTGCGCCTTTGCACAAACGGCGCCCCGCCGTCCGAGGCCGCAAGCGACGGGCCGAGGCCCGCCGCCGAGGGATCAGGAAAGCCGATTGTGCTTTGGCCCGACACACGCGGGAGCCATGAGCGACGATGGTAGCGGCGGAGGGACTCGAACCCCCGACAACGCGGGTATGAACCGCGTGCTCTAACCACCTGAGCTACGCCGCCACCTTTACCGCCGGCCGCCGATTAGCGCCGTGCGCCTCGCTTCTTCTTGCCGCTGCGTTTGGCCTCCCGGCGCTCGCGGGCCTCGCGCTCAATAGCGCCCATCAAGTTATTCTCAAACTCGCGCAGCACCTTGGTGTCGTACTGCGCCAGTCGTGCGTAGTTCACCTTTGGTCTACTCATTCCGCGACCTCCCGACAATTCATTACGATACAGGCTAAGCGTGAAGATGTCAAGGGCGGAACGACAGTACAGGCGGCGGGGAGAGGGTAGGGGCGGCACTCGCCGGTGCTGATGGGGAGGACGGCGCGGTTCGGAAAGCAGGTGAGAGGGGGATAGCCGGAGAAGTGCCCGGTCATGCGCGAGATTGAGTTGCTGGTTACCCTCAAGATACCGGACGTTACCGCGCTCACTGCGGCCAATACTATCCGCCGCCGCCTGGGTTATGCCGAGCGACTGCTGGCGCTCAAGCGGGCTGACTACTATCGGCTGGAGCTGGAAACTGAGACCGAGCAGGCAGCCTGCGACCTGGTCACCGACCTCGCCCAGCGCACCAACCACTTCGTGAACCCCAACAAACACGCTTTCACGGTGCGGACGGCTCGGCAGAGGCTGACGCCGCCCTCCACCAACGGGGCCTTTGAGGTAGAGGTGCTCATCACGGATGCGGAGGGGGACCGGGCCCCGGACCTCGAGCAGGCGCTCGCCAGCGACCGCATTGCCCAGGGTCGGGTGAAGGCTGTGCATGTAGGCGTGCTGTGGACGCTCACCCTCCGGGCGGACAGCCCCCAGGAGGCGGTGGAACTGGCCCGCGACATCGCCATCACCCGCGCGCGGGACCGGGGGCTGCTCGCCAATCCGCACTTTCAGAGCGTGCAGATTGGGTAGGGCTGTCGGGAGTCGCCAGCCGCCAGTCGCAAGTAGAAAGCGGAGGGCGCTTGCATTTTCTCGGCTTTTGCGGGATAATCTGCGCCGAGGTTAGATTCCGCCGTTGCTAGGGAGGGCGCTAGGATGAAACGCTGCACCGTACTGCTGATCTCAGTCGCTTTGCTGGCAGTAGCCGGCGCTGGGCGGGCGGATGTCCCCTCGTGGCATGGCCCCTGGCCTGATACCTGCTTGCATGTTTGGACCCCGGACCCCGGCCGGGTCCCGGGGGAGGCCGCGGCGACCTCGCCGGAGTACTACATTTGGTCCTCCTTCCCTGCGCTGGCCCCCGAACTGTACTGGCTGCAGGTGACCGTGAACGGCAGGCCTACGACCCTGGGCAGCGACGTGATTAGGGTACAGGGCGCCTACATGATCCCCGCCGAGGCCGCCAAGAAACTGGGGCTGAGCGTCTCCTACTCGCCAGACAACATGATTATCACTATCACCGGCAAGGGGCACACGCTGAACTCGACGCTCTATGCCTCGCGGGCGACGGTGGACGGCTTCAGCCAGCCGGTGCGGGTGCCTTCGCGCTGGCAGCGGGGGACGCGCTACGTGTCGCTGGATCTGTTGGCGCAGGCCTTCAATCTGGTGGTTACCGAGGACCAGGGGCAGATTCGGATTAGCGCGTACTAAGGCCAGGCGCAACGGCAGGCACAGCGGCAGGCACACAGATAGCCCTCACGGCAGGAAACCGCGGGGCCAGAATGACGAGGCAACGTGGCCATCCTTCGGGATGGCCGTTGTCTTGAGGAGTCATCGTGGCGGAACGGCTTACCGCTCGTGACCTCTTTCACCGCGTCATGATATTCTCCTGTCCGGGCATGACGCTGGCCACGCTGGGCGGCATCTGGCCCAGCACCCGGGAGCGCTGGGTGGCCGAGGGCATGCCGCCCGAACTCACCGATGTCCACAAAATATGCGACTACTTCGGCCTTGACCCGCACCGGTGGGCGGCGCCGGAGGCCGCCGTCTTCGTCTATCCTCCCTGCGAGCGCGTTGTGCTTCGCGAAACCGAGGACAAAGTTACCTATATCAACGACCTGGGCATTACGTGCACAGAGTTCAAGGCCGATGCCTATAAGTCCATGCCCCATTTTGAGGCTTTTCCGGTGCAGGACCGGCGAACCTGGGAAGCCTACCGGGAGCGCTTGCAGTGGACGCCGGAGCGAGTGGGCGAAGGCTGGGAGAAGCAGAAGGCGGGCTGGGCCGACCGCACCGCTCCTCTAATCGTCGCCCTGAACCGCGGAGGCAGCCTCTACGGCTCGCTGCGCGACCTCTGCGGGGTGGAGCGGCTCTCCTATCTGTTCTATGACGACCGGCCGTTGGTGGAAGAGATGATGGACACCATGCTGGCGCTGTTCTTGCAGGTGGCCGAGGCTCTGTTCCGGGATTTCACCCCCGACGCGGTCTGTCTCTGGGAGGACATGGCCTACAAGACCGGCTCGCTGCTGAGCGTGCGCCACGTGCGGGAGTTGATGCTGCCGCGCTATCGGGTAATGACTGCCAAACTGCGGGAGTTGGGGGTGCCCTTTATCTTTCTGGACAGTGACGGGAACGTGGAAGAGTTAATTCCGGTCTGGCTGGAGGCGGGCATGGACGGGCTGGTGCCAATGGAGGCCAACGCGGGGATGGACGTGGCACTCTACCGGGAGAAGTACCCACGCCTGCTGATGATGGGCGGCGTGGACAAGCGGGCGCTGGCCTGGGGGCCGGAAGCGATTGACCGAGAGATGGACAAGATTGCGCGGACTATCGCCAGCGGGGGCCTAGTTCCTTTCTTCGATCATGGCTTGCCGCATGACGTGAGTTATGCGAACTTCCTGTACTTCGTGGCAAGGCTAAAGGAAGTGACGGGGAGGTAGGACACAAGGGAGCTCCACACGCTTCCCCGCAGACTGGGGAGAGAGTGGGGGCCCCCAGGATCAGCGGTGCTCGTCTCCGATTTCGACTACCATCTCCCCGAAGACCTCATCGCCCAGGAGCCGCTGCCGGAGCGCACTGCCTCCCGCATGTTGGTGCTGAACCGTGCGGCGGGGACCTGGGAGCACCGCCGCTTCCGCGATCTGCCCGCGTACCTGCGCCCCGGCGATTGCCTGGTGCTCAATGACACGCGCGTATTGCCGGCCCGGCTGGTGACCCGCCGGCCCAGCGGGGGGCGAGCCGAACTCCTGCTGGTGCGACCGCTGGGCGAGCGTGTCTGGGAGGCTCTGGCCCGCCCTGCGCAGCGTCTGCGGGAGGGCATGACCCTCGACTTCGGCGGGCGGCTGCAGGCGACGGTCCTGGCCCGCGGGGAGGAAGGCGTCGTCCGTGTGTGGCTGGATTACGAGGGGGAACTGCTCTCCGTGCTGGAGCAGGTCGGCCTAACCCCTCTGCCCCCCTACCTTCGCCGTCCCCGCCAGGAATCTGAGCCCGCCCGCGAGCAGGCGGATCGCGCCCGCTATCAGACCGTCTACGCGCGCGCGCCGGGAGCGGTGGCCGCGCCTACCGCCGGCCTGCACTTTGACCAAGCGATGCTGGAAGCGCTGGAGAAGCAGGGAGTCGCCGTGGCGCGGCTCACCCTGCATGTCGGCCTAGGCACCTTCCGACCGGTTACGGTGGAGCGCGAAGAGGACCACCAGATGCATGCGGAGTATTACCAGGTGAGCGAGGAGGCGGCGCGCCTCATTAACGAGCGGCGGGCGGCCGGCGGTCGCTGTCTGGCGGTGGGCACCACCGTCACGCGCACGCTGGAGACAGTCAGCGATGAGGCCGGCCGAGTGCAGCCGGGGGAGGGCTGGTCGGAACTCTTCATCTTCCCCGACTATCGCTTCCGCGTGGTGGACCTGCTGCTCACCAACTTCCACCTGCCCCGCTCGACGTTGCTCATGCTAGTTTCCGCCTTCGCGGGCCGCGAACTGGTGCTGGCCGCCTATCAGGCGGCGATTGCCGAGCGCTACCGCTTCTACAGTTACGGGGACTGTATGCTGATCCTGTGAGAAACCCATGAGGCCCTCGGTCCCCGCTCCCGGAACCTTTGCCGTCAGCGCACGCGAACCGCATGGTGGGGCGCGTTGCGGGGTGTTGGAGACCGCGCACGGGCCGGTGCCCACGCCCGCCTTCATGCCCTGCGCCAGCCGCGGGGTGCTGCGGGCGCTCGACAGCGCCGACCTGGAAAGCGCCGGCGTGGGGATCATCATCTGCAACGCCTTCCACCTGGCGATTGCCCCCGGCGGGGACCTCATCGCCCGGCGCGGGGGCCTGCACCGCTTCATGGCCTGGCCGAAGCCGCTGGCGACTGACTCCGGCGGCTACCAGGTCTTCTCTCTGGCGGAGCCCAGGAACATCACCGAGGAGGGCGTGCGGATTCGCTCGCCCAAGACCGGGGAATGGCTGCTGCTGACCCCCGAGCGGAGCATGCAGATCCAAAACGACCTAGGCGCGGACCTGGTCATGGCCTTTGACGAGTGCGCGCCTTTCCCCTGCGAGAAGGAATACGCGCGCGCCTCGTTTGAGCGCACCCTGCGCTGGGCGGAGCGGAGCAAGGCCGCCCACCGGCGTGAGGACCAGGTCCTGTTCGGCATCGTCCAGGGGAGCGTCTACCCCGACCTGCGGGCAGAGGCGGCGGAGCGCACCGTCGCCCTGGACTTTCCCGGCTACGCCATCGGCGGCGTCTCGGTAGGGGAGAGCCGGGAGCAGATGCTGGAGGCGGTGGAGGTCTCCCTGGAGCACCTGCCGGAGGACAAGCCTCGCTACGTCATGGGCGTGGGGACGCCGCTGGACCTTGTGGATTGCGTGATGCGAGGGGTGGACCTGTTCGACTGCGTCCTGCCCACCCGCAACGCGCGCCACGGCCTGCTCTACACCTGGTCGGGGATCGTCCGCCTGAGCAACGCGGCCCACCGCGACGACGACCGCCCCCTGGACGAGACCTGCTCCTGCCCGACCTGCCGCCGCTACTCCCGCGCCTACCTGCACTACCTCTTCCGCCTCCAGGAGGCCACCGCCTGGCGCCTGCTCAGCCTGCACAACCTGCACTTCTATGCAGAGTTGATGAGGAGGATAAGGGAGGCGATTGGGGAGGGGAGGTTGGGGGAGGTGAGGGGAGAGGTGGAAGCCGTGACCGGCACATAGGCGCTGCGCACCCTGCGCCAACCGGGCACGAGGGTCAGTCGCGGTCAGCGGCAGCCTCGGGGAGCGACGGGCGAGATGGCCGCGTACCAGATGGGGGCGAGACGCGGGCGCTACAGGACAGGCCGGAAGCCTGTCCTACTGCCTCTACTCCACAAAGCAGATCGCCCGCTGGGCCTGGGCGTCGGCGACTACCTGGACCTGGGCGCCGGCGGTAACCGCGGGGACGTCTATCACCTTCACGTACTCCGCGTACCGCCCATAGTCCGGCAGCAACTCGGTCAGGGCGTTGGGGGAGTCCGTGAAGAAGGCCTCGTTGAAGGTCGCGGCGGGGTCGTCGGGGTAGACGGCGAGGAAGACGGTCTCGGACTCCACCAGGTCCTGGAAGAAATGAGTGCCGAAGGAGAGTTCGGGCAGCTGCCCGGCGGCCTCCCGGGCCATCTCCACCAGCACCCGGGCGTTGTCAATATCCGCGTAGCCGACGTTGACGCCCAGTTCGGGATTGTTGCTGCCCCACCGGCCCGGCCCCATCAGCAAGAGGCCGCCCTCCTCCACCAGGGGGTGCTCGTTGATGCGCCCCACCACCCGCCCCAGCGCCTTGCGGAGGGAGTCGTCCTGCAGGGCGTTGTACTGCCGGGGGTCCACATACACAATGAAGCGTAGGTCGCGCACCACCCCACCGCGGATCATGCGCTGGGAGCGGAACAGCGTCCGCTCCGGCGCGCTGGGCACACTGACCGGCTCGGTGGACCCCGGCACGATCAGCGGACGGCACTGCAGCAGGTTGATCCCGATCTCCCCCTGCGGGCCCACCGTGGCCGTGAACTCGATGTCCACGGGGCGCCCGTAGGCGCGCTCCAGGCGCCGCAGCATCTCCCCCAACAGCCTCACAAATTCTGTGCGGCGGATGAGATTATTGCAGGTGAGCACCCACTGCTCGGGCGCGCCTTCTACGAGCCGGGTTTGGGGGTCGCGGACCTCGCCGTCGGTGGCCACCGAAATGAGGTAGCGCAAGGGCAGATGGTGCTCGCGACCAAGCACCTCGGCTATGGGGAGAGTGACCAGCGCATTGGCGGGCAGGTCCAGCACGTCGGCTTGTTTCTGCGAGTACTTCACTACCTCCGCGCCCACCTCCGGGCGCAGGTCGGGGTGGCTGACCGCGATCATGCGCGGATAGTCGCCGCCCACGCGATCTACCGCACGGGTGCCCAGCCCCAGCACTAGCCGGATCATCCCCTGAGCGGGGTCAATGCGCTGGTGCCAGGCATACAGATTGCGCGAGAAGGCGACGCCGGCTAGCGTCGGGTAGAAGAGGCTGCCCTGGAGCATCCCCGAGACACGCTGGACGAGGATAGCCATCTGCTCGTCGCTCTCGCCCAGCCCGCGGCGGCGGCGATAGGAGAGGGCGTCGGGATTAAGGGCGCTGGCGTAGACCAGTTTCACCGCGCGCAGAAAGGCCTCCAGGCGCTGCTCGGGATTGCCCTGGTTGGCGCAGAACTCGCTGCGGTACTTGCCGGCGAAGGCGTTGCCGAAGGAATCCTCCAGCAGGCTGCTGGAGCGGACGATGATGGGGGCCTGACCGAAGTAGTCCAGCATCTCCGCAAACTGGTCAAGGATGCGGTTGGGGAAACTGCCGGCCAGAAAGCGCTGCTCCACCTCGGCGAACTCCTCGCGGGAGAGGTGAGAATTGCGGGTGAGTTGCAGGCGCAGGCGGAAGAGGTTGTTGTGCACCAGGAAGGTGAAAAAGACATCGGAGCCGATGTAGAAGGAATCGTGATCTTCGAGGATCGCGGTGAAGTCCGGGGGCCCCTGCGCGCTTTCCTCGGCGAGGATGCGGCGGGCCAGCAGCATCCCGGCGGCTTTTCCCCCGATTCTCCCCGAGCCCACCATGCGGTCGCGGATGCCCAGCAGGTCGTCGAGGGTGAAGTAGCGGTCGGCCAGTTCGTTGAACTGGGGATGACTGCCGATGAGCATCCGGCAGAGTTCTTGCTTGAGGGCCGACAGCTCGGGGTTGGCGGCCAGTTGCTGGGGAGGGGTGTCGCGGTAGGGCAGCAGTCGGCGGTACACGCTCTCCCAGGGGGCGATGGAGTCGGCGCTCACGCGCAGCGGGGCCTGGCGGGCGCTGGCGGCCACCGCGGCGGCGTCGGCGCTCTGGAAGACCGGCGCCCACTGCTCCCCCGCCACCCGGTGGGGCAAGAACATCTGGGGCGAGTAGCGATCCCAGACCTTAAGCGGGTGCAGATACATCTGCCCTTTGACGTGGTAGACATCCAGCAGCAGTTGGGTGGTGTCGCGAATGCGGGCGACGGCGCTGTGGGCGTGCTTACCGCGAGTGAGCGCGAAGTAGGTGATGGTGGCGAGTTCGAAGAGGTAAGGGCAGGTGACTTGGAAGAGGTTGGCCAGCAGTTCGTCGGTGGCCCACTCCACGGCCAGCGCGGAGAGGCTGTCGCAGACATACCAAACGCCGCGCCCGCGCGCCTCGATGATGTCATGCACGGTTCGGCTGAAGGCATCAAAGCCCTGGGCAGGGTCTACCTCGATGATTTCCAGGCCCGGCCGGGCCTCCAGCACCGGCGGCTGGGGTGCAAAGCGCAGATAGACCACGCGCCGGCCTTCGCTGAGCCCCTGGTCGGCGAAGGGCTGCGCGAAGTAGCGGTAGTCGTCGAGGCTATCCACCTGCCAGACGACGTTGTCCCCCGGCCGCAGGCCCTGGATGACCTCATCGAGGGCGGGGATACCCGAGTGGATGGCAGGCTCGCTCATGGCTTGCATTATAGGACACGGGGGGCGACCGAGAAAGGGGGAAGCGAGGCAGGCCAGTTCCAGGCCAGGCTGCGCCGGGCCTTCAGCTGGCGGCTCCTTGGGGAGGAACTCTGTGGCGGGGCTGGCCGCCACGCAATGTGTCGTCGCGGACCCGAACCTTAGCGAGAGCAAGCGGGCGGAGGTTGCCTCCCCGCGGTCGGGAAGGTCCACCGCGACAGGTTCACGCGGTTGTGCCGCTCACTGCGCCTCCGCTAGGCCACCCAGCACTCAAGTTATGGCAAATTTCTGGGCAGGATCTCCGGCAGGCCGCCCATGTACGGTCGCAAGACCTCGGGAATAACTACGGTCCCCTCCTTGGTCTGATAGTTCTCGAGGATCGCGGCGAGGGTGCGGCCGCAGGCTAGGCCCGAGCCGTTCATGGTGTGCACATACTCCGGCTTGCTCTCCGGCGTGGGCCGGTAGCGAATGCCGGCGCGCCGGGCCTGAAAGTCCCCGTACTGGCTGCAACTGGAGATCTCCACGTACTTGCCCATTCCCGGCATCCACGCCTCCAGGTCGAAGGTCTGGCGCGGCTGGAAGCCCATGTCCCCGCCGCAGAGCGCCATGCGCCGGTAGGGGATCTCCAGCATCTGCAGAATGACTTCCGCGTTCTTCACCAGTTTCTCCAGTTCCGCGTCGGCCTGCTCGGGGCGCACGTACTTCATCAGTTCCACCTTGTGGAACTGGTGGACACGAATGAGGCCGCGCGATTCGCGCCCGGCGGCCCCGGCCTCGCTGCGAAAGCAGGGCGTGTAGGCGGTGTAGCACAGCGGCAGTTGCGCGCCGTCGAGAATCTCATCCTGGTGGATGTTGGTCAGCGGCATCTCGGCGGTGGGCACCAGGTACAAACCCTCCCGCGTCTTGAAGAGGTCCGCCTCGAACTTGGGCAGCGCTCCGATGCCGAAGGCGGCGCGCTCGTTGTTGAGGAAGGGCGGCAGTACCTCGATATAGCCGTGCTTGCGGGTGTGGGTGTCAAGCATGAGGTTGATCAGCGCCCGCTCCAGGGCCGCGCCGGGGCCGACGTCCATGACGAAGCGGGCCTGGGCCATCTTCGCTGCCCGTTCCGTGTCGAGGATGCCCAGACGCTCGCCAAGCTCCCAGTGCGGCTTGGGTTCGAAGTCGAAGCGGCGGGGCTCTCCCCAGCGATACAGTTCCACGTTGTCTTCCTCGCCCGCCCCCTCCGGCACGTCGGGATGCAAGAGATTGGGGAGGGTCGCCATCATCTCCTGGAAGCGAGCCTCGACCTCTTCCAGTTCCTGCTCCTGCGCGGCAATCTGTTCATTGAGGGCATGGACCTGAGCGCGCATCTCGCTAGCGTCTCCGCCGGCCCGCATGATCTGCCCGATCTGCTTGGACAACTCGTTCCGCCGCGCCCGCAGGTTCTCCACCTGCAGAAGTTCGCGCCGGCGGGCTTCCAGGGCGATGAGGGCGTCCAAATCATAGTCATAGTGCCGCCGGGCCAGGCTGGCGCGGATCAGGTCGGGATTGTCCCGCAGCAGAGCGCGGTCAATCATGGTGGTCACCTCTTACACAGACGCGCCCCAGGGAGGGCGCTGGGCGGATCGCTGGTGGTTGCAGGAGCCATTATAGCGTATTCCCGGCCGCACCGGAATGTGTACGCCTTTCCAGAGCGGCGGGAATTGCCCGGACCGCCGGGCCTGAAACCGCCCGCCTTGCCTCGCGCCCGGCCGCTTGCTGAGTTTGCCACGAGGAAGCCTTACCCGCGCCGTTCTGGTATAATCGCCCTCGTCATGGGCCAGTCCGGTTTGCCTGTTCAGGTGCGAGTGCAGGTGATGCCCGAGGCCGAGGGGCTGCCGCTGCCGGCCTACGCCACGGCGGGCGCCGCCGGCCTCGACCTGCGCGCCGCCCTGCGCGAGCCGCTCACCTTGCAGCCGGGAGAGCGCGCCCTGGTCAGCACCGGCCTGCGCCTGGAGATTCCGGCGGGCTACGAGGGGCAGATCCGGCCCCGGAGCGGGCTGGCCCTCCGCCACGGCCTTACCCTGCTCAACAGCCCCGGCACCATTGACGCAGACTACCGAGGGCTGGTACAGGTGGT
>CALFVE010000161.1 GCA_937928475.1 uncultured bacterium
AGGTCTTGGTCCGCTCCACGCTATCGTGCAGCAGGTTGAGGTACTCGCGAATCGGGGGCCCGGCCGGGCCGAAGTACCCGTCCAGAAACTCATTGATCAGTTGTCGGTCATCCAACTGAGGGTTCCACAATAGTTTCGCCAGTACCCAGGCCCGCAGTTCCGCCATCTCCCCGCCCGGGGACTGGTAGTTGCCCTGCTCGAAGAGTCCTTTGACCCCGTGGCTCACGAAGAAGCGCACGTTCGGCCCTAGCACGCGCAGGTTCGGGAAAGGCATGATATAGTGGGAAAAGTCGGTGGTGTAGTCCCAAACGTAGAGCCGATTGCAGATCTTCGACCAGCCCTCGATGTCCTCAGCGAAGCGCCGGTTAGTTTCGCTGTCCAGCGGGGTAGCGAAGTCGCACTCGATGCTGCACAAGCGGATGATAACATTGGGTAACGGCTTGACGTGAAGCGGCGGCTTGCGGGTGTACTGGTAGGCCAAGGTGTCAATGGCCACCTGGGGGTAGTGCTTGGCCACCTCCGCAGCCACATAGTTGACGAAATGCAAGAGCGGCCCGGCGGGGGAACCCTCTTCCTCCTCCAGTCGCTTGCACTCGGCACAGAGGCAATGGTTATCGGTATCGTTCTGGGAGACGGAGATGATGTTGGCGTTGGGATCCTCGGCGAGGTACTCTAGGACGCGCTCAGCAACGATCCGCTTCACGTCGGGGTTGGTAAGGCAGAGTTGGCAGTAGGGCACCTCGGCCACGATGCGCTTGCCGTTGCGCTCGCTGTAATACTCCGGATGCTCCTTCGCGTACTTCTCCACCGGCACCAGCATCGCGAAAGTGTGGACAAAGAAGGGGCCGCCGTACCTTACCTTGCCACCCCGAGCCGCGTCGAGGTTCGGACGGTGGCCATTAGCCTTGTTGCGCACTGCAAAGTCCGGGTCGAAGGCGTCATACCAGAACGGCTCGCGATACTCCAGGGGCGGCACGTAGCGCACGTGCTGCTCGGGTACGATCAGGTCCGGCTTGTGCGGTATCGTGCTGGCCTGCGACGACCACCAGCGGCAGCCCACGGTGTCTTCGAGGAAAGTATAAACCGCGTAGAGCGTCCCGCGCGGCTCCTCTCCGGCAAAGAAGAGGTGAGGGCCGCGGGTTTCGATAACAATGCCGTCCGGATGCAGCCCCTCCAGGTTGAGGTCGGGCGCCAGCCGCCGTTGCACCTCGCCTCGTCCCACTACCAGCAGCGGTCGCTCCGGCGGCTCCGCGGTGACGATGACCGGGAACTCTGCTCCGGTAACTCGTCTCAAGAAGGAGGCCAGTTCGTTGGCAGCGTGCTGGGTGGGTGAAGTAGCCCGCTGCCCTTCCGCGTCGGGCTCGGCGAGGGCCGAGGGGTCAATCACGATCACATAGTCACTCTTGCCCGCGGCGGCCAGGCGCAGGTCGGCGCTGGCGCTCAACCCCGCGGTTAGCAGCATCACGACCACCAGCTCATAAACAGTCGCTCGCAGCATCGCTCATCACTCTCCCGGCAGTCGCTGAACCCAATTCTGCGTTTCATTGCGGAACGTGTCACCCCATCCCGCCGGCGCGGCCGGCTCAGTCCAGCCGAATCCGATAACGGTAGAGGTCCGCCAGGCGCCAGTCTTCGCTGCGTTCCCCCAGGCGGGACATGAACAGGACCACGTCGCCGGTCTCGCGGTCTTGGTAGAAGCGGAAGTTGGAGAGTTGTACCCCGGGATGATCCTCCGGCCGGCGCTGATCTATGATCAACATGCTGTGCCGCTTGAGCGCGAAGGGTTCTTCCTGCACCTCGAAGATCGCCAGCGGGGAGCGAGGCCAGTTGCCGTGGGCGCGTTCAGCGCTCAGGCAAGGGTTGCCGATCCAATAAAGCCGCCCGTTGAGGTCCGAGCGGAACAGGGCCGAGCCGTTGCCGCCGGATTCAAGGAGAGTGTGATCGTCGAAGCGCAAGGGCGTGGGAGCGCTCCAGGTGTCCCCGCCGTCCTGCGAGTACGCGACCCACTTGAAGCCCGGGCGTTCGCGGAAGGCGGTGTTGTCGCCGCGGCAGATCATCACGAGCCGTCCGTCCCGCAGTTCGGCCACCGCCGGCTCGCAGAGACCCCGGCTGGAGACCTCCAAAGGCAGGTGCACGAGGTCGCTCAGGCGCCAGTCCCAGCCGTCACTTCGGCGCTCGCCGATAATCACCAGCGCGGCGTAGGACTTGTCCCAGCAGTTCGGGTGCCAGAGAGGATTGCCTTGCTCGTCATAGGCCGCGGTCTGAGCGGGGATGAGCAGGCGGCCGGTCGAGGTCAGCAGGGGGACGCAGAAACTGATCATGAGGCCGCCGGGCAGGCCGAAGTCGCTGCGTTGGGTGCGACGGTACTCGCCAGTGCGGGGGTCGTACCGCGCGAATTCCACCTCCCACCGCACCAAATGCATTTCCCGTCCCTCGGGCCGGAAGCAGCGGTCCACAAACAGCCAGATCGCGCCCGTGTGCGGATCCAGGAAGGTGGCATTCTCACTGTAAACCTGGTGCCCGCCCTCGACCGGGGTGCTGCTCAGGCGCACCTGCGGCTCCGACCAGGTCCGGCCGTTGTCAAGGCTGAGCATTTCGGTCCAGTCGTCATAAGCGTCGGAGTCGGACTCCCAGGCATAGCGGAACAGGAGATGGTTCTGGGTCGGGCTGAAGTACACTGCCGAACCCGGCATGAGTCCCCGCGGGCCGCCGCCCTGCTCAACGAAGACCTCCCGACTGAGCAGTTTCATCTAAGCCTCGCCTCCGGAGGTCTCGGCCTGCGCCAGTTTACCACCCACTTCAGCAGCCCAGCGGCGGATGGTTTCCCAGTCGCGGTAATCCACAAACCCCGAGGTAGGCAGTCCCTCTTCCGCCGCGGCGCGGCGCATCACTGCGCGCACCAGCGGGTTGTACTTGTCGAAGTGCAGCACCCCACCGAAGGCCTCCACGGCGATCGGCTTAATCTCGGGGTAGCGCGCCAGCAGACGAGGGAGCGATTCGCCCACGATCCGGCGTCCACCCTCGACAGTCCGCGCCGTCAAGCAGACGCAGAACAGGGCGACCGGTCTCTTGGCCAGATCATGCCGGAAGCGGGAGAGGAAGCGGCTTACCCCACCCAGCCAGCGGTTGGCGCGCAGGGAGGTGCCGATGACCACCGCCTCATATCCCTCCAGGCTGCGCACCTCCCCGAGGGGATGCACGGCCACGGCGTGCTTCTCCCCCAGGACCTGCCCGATGACTTTGGCAACCTCGGCGGTAGCGCCGAAGCCGCTGGCATAGCCGACAAGCACTCGCAACGCATTCACCTCGCTAGATTGGTCGCTGGCGCGCCTCCGTTAAGCCAGCCTCAGAAGGAGTAGACCAAGAGCACGAGCAGGATGACGACGGCCAGGCCGCCTTTGACCAGGCCTCCGGCCAGGCGACCGACCAGCGCTCCCCACCCGGCGCGCCGTGCCTCCTCGGGGCTGTGTCCTTGCCGCCGCTCATACCAGTACCCGCCCAGATAGCCCCCGACCAGACCCCCGGCCAGCGGCGGGAGGATCACCCCTACCAGAAATCCGGCGACGCCTCCCACCAGGCCGAGAACGCCGGTCACGCCCGACAGCCACCCGAACAGGAAGGCGCCCACCAGGCCACCTGCTACCGCCCACCACATGGTGCGGCTACTGCCCCCGTAGCGGCGCACGCCCATCATGCTCAGGATGTTGTCGACCAGTTCCGCGAAGACGGCGACGGGCAGCAGCCCCAGTACTAGCCAGATTGAGGGCCGGTCCCAGCCGTGCGCTGCCGAATAGATCAGGCCGCAGAGCACAATCAGCACATTGCCCGGCAGCCCCAAGAAGGCAGCGACTACCCCCAGGGTCATGCCGGCCACGTAGACCGTGGCGCCCAGCCAGTGCAATGCCTCTGCCCACCAAGGCAAGGGCTGTCCTCCTCAGGCAAGGGTGTATGAGCGTTTCGCCGCCCGCGACGGCTTTCCTTCCCCGCAGGAAGGGCCGCCCAGAACGCAGAAATAGCGGGGAACTTACGTTGAAGGAGGACCGAACTATGACCTGGGAGTACCTCGAGACCCATGATTCCGCTGACCTGGCGCGCCTGGGCGCGGCGGGCTGGGAACTGGTGGCGGTGGTGCAGGAAGGCGAGCGGAGCAAGTACGTGTTCAAGCGCCCAGTGGCGGATCTCAAACACCGGTTCACCCAAGAGCAGGTGGAGGCCTTCTTCGCCGGGCGTGGACACGCGGGCCCGGAGCGCGCCTCGGCGCTACTCAATCCGCACGTCGCCTCCCTGCTGCGGCGTCTGGGACACACCGACTGGCTGATCATCCCCGACAAGGGGTTTCCCATTCCGCCCGGGGTGGAGACGGTGGACCTGAGCCTGAGCGCGGATATTCCGACGGTGCCGCAGGTCATCGCGGCGATTGAGGCCGCCTTCCCCTTCGACCGACTGATCTGCGCCGAGGAACTCAAGCGGGCTGCGCCCCGGCGCTTTGAGGAATATCAGCGCATCGCGGGGGATCGCCCGGTGGAGACCTTCCCGCATGTGGTGTTCAAGGAGATCGCCGCGCGCGCCAGAGGCTGCCTGCGCAGCGCCGACAGCACGCCGTTTGGGAATGTGATTTTGGTTTGTGGGTAGTGGAGAGTGGAAAGTGAAAAGCCGGAAGTGGTGAGTGCTCAGTGGGACGGGGGGCGCGCTCCGCCGTTTTCCACTTTCCACTTCCGGCCGGCGATCCTAGGACACGAGCGCCGCGGGAGACGCGGCGCGGAAGGGGAGACAAAGATGGCGTCGGAACCGCAAGCGTCTTCGTTGCCCAGTGCACAGGAGGTCATCGCTCAGCGCGTGCCCGCGAGGAACATAAACGAAGCACACGCCGCCAGCC
The DNA here is from genome assembly GCA_937928475.1 of uncultured bacterium. GTDB lineage: Bacteria > Armatimonadota > Zipacnadia > Zipacnadales > Zipacnadaceae > Zipacnadum. The sequence continues at coordinate 4,877 of CALFVE010000161.1, forward strand.
TCAGCACGATGGAGCGCCTGGCCCTGTGGATCACTAACCAGGTGGGGACCATGGGCTTCTTCATCATCATCTTCGCCTGGACGGCGCTGTGGCTGGGCTGGAACCTGCTGGCCCAGGCGTTGCACTGGCCAGGGGTTATTGACCAGCCCTGGCAGTTCCTGGTCTGGTTGTTCATCTCCAACCTGATCCAGATTCACCTGATGCCGCTGATCATGGTGGGGCAGAATCTGCAGGGGCGGCATGCGGAGATGCGGGCGGAGCACACCTACCAGCTGACCGAGCGGGACGAGTACGAGGCGGAGATAGCGCTGCGGTACCTGCAGGCGATCTACGAGGCGCTGCAAGGGATCGAGAAGCGGCTGGGCAGGCTGGAGGGCCCAGAGCGAGTGTCACAGGGGTGACGTGCCTACGGCAGACGCCGGGGTGCGTAGCCCCCGTCCCACAGCAGAGGCGGGCGGGAGACCTGCGCTACTGCCCTACGCAAAGTCGAGCTTATAGATGCGCACCCCCCAGGGCTCGAAGCTGTCGTACAGGGTCTGCGCTTCCACCTTGGTGGGCGGGCGAGGGTCGAACAGCGAGTCGAGTCTCTGAATCACCCGGGGGAAGTCAATCTTGGCCGCGAGGGGCTGCCCATCTACGTTGGCAGCGAAGAGATAGTAGTCTTTCTCGAAGCGCTTGAGCAGGCAGCGGATCGGCGCGTCCGAGGTGTGCGCCCCCTGCACGCTCACGTTGTAGGCAATGGGTGCGGTCGGCGAGAGAAGCACCGGCTTCAGGGTTTCCAGTTCTCCGTTGATCCGCACCAGCGCCTGCCACAGTTCCCGCGACTGGCGCAGGTTCTCGGGGGTCGCGATGTAGCGCTCCTCCTTCGCACCGCCCGTGTCCTCGACAGGGTCTGGAGAGACCCCCATGGACAGCGCGTTGCGCATGACGAAGGAATCATAGGCAAACACCCAGATGCCGGTGGCACCGTGGATGATTCCGGCGTAGATCATACATCGCTCTTGCTGGGGCGTGGGGATTTCCAGTTGCCGCTGCACCCGCTTGCGGGTCAGATGCGCCTGCACCACCAGCCACAGGGGCAGGCGCTCCCCGGTGGCGCTCAGCGCCATCTGCAGGGTGGCGGGAATGCCCTTATGTCCCGCAATCGTGGTAGTATCCTCCAGAATCGTGTAGTTGTCATGCGCACTGATGTCCCCGGCGGCCGCCCAGCGCAGCCACCACTGCGTGCGCGGCTCCAGGATCCCCGCGGCCACATCCAAGGGGAAGACCGGGTGAATTGGGTCCACCCGCTTGATCTCGGCGCGCCGCTGCTGGAACTCCTGGAAGTGCCCCTCCATGTCCTGGCCCCAGTAGCGACCGGTGGGTTCCTCGTCGAGGTACCATCCCAGGATGCAGGGGTGATTGGCATACTGGGCGACCTCTCCCATGGTAGGGTTGTGGTAGACGACCTGCAGTCCTTCCCGCTCCGCTTCCGGAATGATCTGTCCCAGCCGGATCTTCTCGAAGACGTGGACAAAGTTGAACCCCGCCGGTTTGAAGGGGGCGAGCGAATAGGTTCTCCCGTAAAAGGTGCCGGTCAGCGCGTGGTAGATGCCGCGAGGGAAGAAGGAGCGCTGCGGATCGTAACTCATCAGCAAACGTCCCTGGGCGTCGGTGTGGGGAACCCCGCGCTGGTACACATACTGGGCCGCCCCGGGGGTGGGTTCCCAGTCCTGGCCGTTGCCCGGCCGGGGCAACAGGACTAACGAAACCACGACCGCCGCGAACACGACCAGCCCGGAAAGGATCCAGGCAGTGAAGAAGCCGGCCCGGCCGGCGCTGCGTGCACTTCGGCTCATGGGAAATTCCTCCGTACGCGTAGACGCCTGGCAAGCCGGCAGAGTTCCGGCCGCCTCAGGTCGAAGCCCCCGGGGCACAGGCGCGAGGACAGCATCTGCCTGTGGTAAGGATTATAGCCGAAGAACAACCGCGATACACCTGATTCCCGCCCTTGGGTCTTGTCGAGCGGCCAGCGGAAGGGTATGATTGCTGCCACAAGGGGAGCGTGCCGCGCTCCCCTTACTCCTAGCTGCCGGGGTTCCTGCTCATGCCAAGACTGATCACCCCCTTGCCTGGCCCCAAGTCCCTGGAGTACCTGGAGAAATCCCGCCGGTACGAGCCGGTCTGCATCGGCGACCAGATGCCGGTAGTCTGGCGGGAAGCCCACGGCTGCGTCATCACCGATGTGGACGGCAACGAGTTCCTGGACTGGTCCAGCGGGGTCCTGGTAACCAATGTCGGCCACTGCCACCCCGACTACGTGGCCGAGGTGCAGGACCAGTGCGAGCACCTCTTCAACTGCTACGACTTCCTAAGCCCGCAGCGCGCCGACTTGGCCGAAAAGATCATCGAGATCGCGCCCGATTACCTAGACAAGGTTTTCCTGGTCACCACCGGCAGCGACGCTACCGAGGCGGCCCTGCGCATGGCCCGGCGCTACACCGGCAAGTGGGAGATTCTGGCCTTCCACGGGGCTTTCCACGGGCGCACCCTGGGGGCGGCCTCCGCGGGCGGCTCCCTGGGGGTCAAGCAAGGCTACGGCCCGCTGGTGCCGGGCTTCATTCACGCGCCCTTCCCGTACTGTTACCGCTGCCCCCTGGGTCAGGAGTCCTGCGAGACCTGCGGCCTGAAGTGCCTGGAGTTCATTGACTGGGTGGTGTCCAAGGAAAGCACCGGGCAGTTGGGTGCAGTCATCACCGAGCCGTATCAAGGCGGGGCGGGTAGCATCATCCCGCCGCCGGGCTGGTTCGAGGGCCTGGAAGCCTGGCGCAAGCAGCGCGGGCTGCTGCTCATCCTCGATGAAGTGCAGTCCTCCTTCGGACGCACCGGCAAGATGTTCGCCCTGGAGCACTTTGACATCCGGCCCGATCTGGTCACCCTGGGCAAAGGGCTGGGCTCGGGCGTCCCCTGCTCGGCCGTGTTGGGACGCAGCGAGGTGATGGACAACCTCCCCCCCGGCTCAATGGGCTCCACCAACGGCGGCAATCCGCTCTCCTGTCGCGCGGCTCTGGCGGCGATCAGTATCATCCAGAAGGAGCACCTGGTGGAGAACTCCGCCCGCCAGGGCGAGGTCATGCGGCGGGCCTTCCATGAGATGAAGGCCAAGTACGAATGCCTGGGCGACGTGCGCGGGCAGGGACTGGTGCTGGGGCTGGAGATTGTTACTGACAAGGCTTCCAAGACCCCCGACCCGGTGCTCTCGCGGCGGATTGTGGAGGAGTGCTGGCGGCGAGGGCTGGTGCTGATCGCACCCATCGGCATGTACGGTAACGTTCTGCGGGTGGCTCCGCCGCTGGTCATCACCGATGCCGAGGTCCAAGAAAGCCTGGGGATCTTCGAGGCGGCGCTGGCGGCCGCGCAGTGGAGCGAAAGCAGGTGAGCGGCACCGGGTGAGGCCTTCCGGCTCCCGCCTCAACCGAACCAGGCGCTTGGTGCGCTACCGGAGTTCACTCAAGCACCGGTTGCGGGATCACTGGTCGTGGCTGGTGGCCGGCCCCAGAGGCTTCCTGCGGGGGCGACGCCGGCGGCTGCGTCGCTTGCGAATGGCCGGAGGCGGCCTGGCGGCCTGCCTCGCGCTGCTGGCGCTCTCGTGGTTTGTCTGGCAGGCCGTCAGCAGCCGTCGCGCCCAAGCCGCCGCGGCGGCGCTGGCCCCCCGCCAGCCGCTGGGGAGGGAGCAGCAGGCCTCGCCAGCTGAGGTCCCTGCCGAAGAGAACGCCGCCTTCATCTACCAGGCGGTGCTCCCGAGTCTAGTCCGACCAGGGGAGAGCCTCAGCGCCGCCGAACTGCGCCCCCTGCTCGACGTGGAGGCCCTGCTTGCCTCTAGCGCGGAGACCGCAGGCTCACCCGCGCTGCGCGCGGAGGTTCGCCAGATGTACAGCGACCCCGGCCGCCAGGAGGCGCTGGAAGCGCTGCGGCGGGCCTCCGTGCGGGACTACTGCCAGTTCACTATGGAGAACGAGGTCGGGCCGGAACTCTCCTCCGCACTGCTGGCCGGCTTTTACCGAGGCGTCCAGTTAGTGGTGGGCCGTGCCATGCTCACCCCGGAGGAAGGCGTCTTAGCCGACGCGATGATGTGGTTCGCTACAGCCCTGCGCATGGCCCGGCATCTGGGCAGCCATCCCTCCCTGGTGGCGCAACTTTACCAGTACGCCCTGCAAACCTTCATCGCGGAGCGCTTGGAGGCCACGATCGCGCGCCGGCAGGTGCCGACCCCGGCCTCGGCCGAGTTGATGGCGGTCATCCGCAACACCGAACTCAATCCGTCCGTGGGCCCTATGGTGGACCAGGAACTCACTTTCGGTCTTGACCTTTTCGACCTGGCAAAGTCGCGGCCCCAGGAAGCCCTCCAGCAACTCAACCGGCGCGGGCGCCTGCTGAGTCCCGAGCCGCTTCCCTCTTTGCCCGGCTGGGTCTATCGCTCCCGGCTGGGGCGGCCGTTGTTGTTCAGCGACAAGGCTCTGTATCTAGAACTAATGGGCACCTGCCGCTCGCTGATCGAGCAACCCTTCGCGGATCATGCGGCCGAGTGGCTGCGCCTGGAGAGTCGCGCCCAGCAGGCCTGGCTGATCCGTCGCTTCGGCGGGCTAACGCCGGCGCTTACGCGGGACCTGTGCACCGTGGCGATGAAGCGCGACGCTGCCCAGGCGGAGTTGAATCTCGCTCTGGTGGCGCTGGCTCTAAAGAACTTCCGCTGGGAGCACAACCGCTACCCGGAGAACTTGTACGAGTTGGAGAGATCGGTAGCCTGGGAAGTGCCCCGCGATCCCTTCACCGGAAAGCGCCTGGGCTACGAGTGGAATGGCGCGGGGTTCCTGCTCTACAGCCTGGGACCGGACGGGCGTCGCCAGGCGGGGAAGGACACGGCAGTGGTTCTCTTCGGCCCGCAGCGCGAAGGCGACATCACTTGGCGGGCGTTCGAGTGAGCCCTCAGCAGCCCATCTGACCGCGGCGAAAGCCGCTTGGCTTGCTGCCGGCACCCCTTCTTTGAGGAGGTTCCCTCATGGACAAAGTTCGAGTCGCGATTATCGGGTGCGGAGCCTTCGCCTTCGGCCAGTATCTGCCCAACTGCAAGCGGAGCGAACTGATCGAGATTACCTGGCTGTGCAGCCGCACCCCAGAGAAACGAGAGCGCGCGGCCCGCGAGTTCGCTCCTGACGCCAGACTGACCGGCGACGCCGCCGAGGCCTTCGCGGCCGACGACGTAGACCTGGTCATCCTCTCGGTGCCTCATTCCGAGCACGAGCGCATGGTCACCGAGGCCGCGGCCGCGGGCAAACACATTCTGTGCGAAAAGCCCATGGCCATGACCCTCGACGAGGCCTATCGGATGCAGCGGGCGGTGCAGAAGGCAGGGGTGAAACTGTGCGTGGACTACAACCGCCGCTACGCGCCCGCCATGCAGGATATGAAGCGCGTCTACTGGGAGCACCGCCGCAATCCGCGTCCCGCCGCCGGCACCTACTGGGAAGCCCAGCGCCGGATTCTTCCCGAGGAAGAAAGAAGCGTCTTCATGGTGCGCATCCAGGACGAGAGCAGCACCTACCGCCCCGTGCACATTGACTGGGAGACCGGCGGCGGGCAAGTCATCGGCGAGACCTGCCACTGGCTGGATCTGACCTGCTGGCTGTTCGAAGAGTGCCCAATCCGCCTCTTCGCCACCGGCTCGGCGCGGATGACGCACATGATCACGATGGAGTTTGCCAGCGGGAACCTGGCCAGCATCATCTTCGCGGTTGGGGGGACCTTTCAGTTCCCCAAGGAACTCTACGAACTTACCGACCACGCCGCCTTCTTCCGCAACCTGTGCATGGTGGAGACCGAGTACCACGGCCTGGAAGGGGTCAGCGGCCAGAAGTACCCCTTGCAGTTCGACGAGTTGCCGGAGGTGGGAGCCGAGAGCGGCCATTCCGGCTACCTGGCGAAACTCCGGGAGCGCTCCCGACGCTTCATCGCCAGCGGCGGCAAGGAATGGCCGAATATTGCCCCCGACAAGGGGCACTTCCAACTGCTGGAGGCCTACGCCAAAGCGATTCTGGAGGACCAGCCGGCGCCGGTTGACGAGAGAGCGGGCGCCCGGGCCACCTACCTGTCGCGCCGGGCCATAGACTCGATTCGTCTCGGCCACCCGGTACCGGTGAACGAGGAAGACCTGAACATGTTCATCTGGTAAGGCGGCGGCACAGGGACTTCGCTCATGCGCCTGGCAGGGTCCGGACGCAGGCATAGAGGCCGCGGACCTCCTCTCCACACCTTGTCCCACCTCGCCGGGTAGGGCGCCCTGGACAGCGTAGCGAAGCACGGTAGGGGCGGGGCGCTAGGCCCGCAGGGGCAGACCCCCTCTCCCCCTCGGTGCGCTCGGGGTACTCTCCCCCGCGAGGCGGGGGAGAGTGCGGAGAATCCCTAGATGCGCACTGGAAGCGGGTTGAGAGCAAGGTGCCCAGCACCTCGGGCACGACGCGGGCAGGACTTCGGCGCCATGCCGGCGAAGATGCCCCGGCAAGTCACCCGCTTCACGGAGGTGTCCGCCATGCCTTGCCGCGCACTGCTGGCTTTTCTCTGCGTCGTCTCCTTGACCTTCGGGCTGCTGGCCATTCCCGCCCTGGCCCAGGGACCCGCGCAACTGAACGTCTTGGTCCTGACCAGCACCGGCGAGAAGTTCGACCCTCAGGTGGTCGAGTACCTCAAGCAGCAGAGCATCAACCTGGTGTCGCGGCCCCTGGGGGAACCCCTTAGCCAGGACCTACTGCGCCTCTTTGACCTGGTGATGCTGTGCGACTTCTCCGGCTTGCAGATGCCGTTTTTCCACGACGGGAGCCGGATCAGCCAGTATTTTACTACCGAGCGCAATCTAGAGGTCCTGCGCGAGTACGTGGAAGGCGGCGGAGGGCTGTTTCTGTCACCCTGGATGACGGGCGGGGGCTTGCAGGTAGCGGAAGGCGTGAACGAGTTCCTCGCGCCCTGGGGAGCGGAACTGCTGGCCGCCAACGCGCGCGATGACGCGCGCCTGTGGACGAGTTACTCCTGGACCACCAATGTCGCCAACCATCCGGTTACCGCCGGCGTCAAGACGCTCTTCTACCCGGTGGAAATGGGCCGCTGGGACGATGCCTATCCGGCCACGCCCTTCAACCTGAGCGACCGCCGCTGGCAGCCGGTGGTGCGAGCGATGCCCGGCGGGCAGGTCATGCAATGCCTCCAGTACCGAGACTGGTTTCCACTGCCGGGCGCGCAGAACCCGCCGATTCTGGCCGCCGCCGCTGAGATCGGGAAGGGCCGCGCAGCGCTGCTGGGCGTCAACGGCATGTATACCTTCTTCTACCCCTATGCGGACGTGCCCACCGGGGGGATCGGCGAGTTCCACACCGGCCAGACAAACGGCATTCTGATGGAGAAGGGCGACGGGCAGACTACCAGCGAGGGGCGGCTGCTGGTGCGCAACATGCTGCGTTGGCTGGGGGAAGGAGCGCGCGCGCAGGGCCTGGGCGGATACACCGAGGAGAAGTACCAGGCGGCACCGGTGCCCGAGCCGGCTCCGGTCCCCCAGTGGCTCACCGGCTGGTACGAGGACAACGGGGCCACGCCCCAGAAGGTGCTGATCGGCGCGCGCAGTGCTTACAGCCGAGGCCAGGGCAGCATCGCCGAGTGGGCAGCCGCGGCCAAGGCGGCCGGGTACGCGGTGTTGGTGATGACCGAGGACCTGGACGCCTTCACCCCCGACAGGTGGACGCAGTTCGTGGCTGACTGCCGCGCCGCCAGCACCCCGGAGCTGGCCGTGATGCCCGGCTTGGACATGCAGGACGCCTACGGCAATCGGCTCCTCCTCTTCGGCCAGGTCGTCTTCCCTAAGCCCTGGATGCTCACCCCCGACGGCAAGGCCATGCAGCAGGTACAATATTTGATGCTGGGCTTCGGGACCTGCCACTCCGCCATTGCGCATCCCACCTCCTGCCCCTTGCCCCAAGAACTGTTCAAGTTCTTCTCGGGGATAGTGGTCTACACCTATGACCGCGAGGGGCGATTGATTGACGACGGCATGCAGGCCTACCAGGAGCAGATCTACAACACCAGCCAGCCGATCCCACTGGTGGTGCATGAGGTCTACGCGCCCGACCAGGTGGCCAAGGCGGCCGAAAGCGGGCACCAATTGTACCTCCTGGCCGACACGCCGGAGCACGCGGCCTGGTACATGCGCGACGGGATGAGCCACTTCTGGGAGCAACCGGTCAAGTTCCTGGTCACCAGCGGGCCGAAGATCCGGGCCCTGCACAGCGGCGGCTTTACCGCCGAAAGCGAGGCGCCCATCACCGAGGCGCGCGTTTACAGCCAGTATGAAATGGTGCGGCGGTGGAAGCCTAGCGCCACGCAGGTCAAACTGTCCTATACCCCCTCCCCCGGAAACCTGCACCTGAGTTTCTTCTGGATCCAGGACGCTCAGGGACGGACGGCGATCACCCCGCCCCTGCGCAGCGGCACCGGGCACGGGTACAACTACCGCTGCTCGGACCGGCAGAACTTCTTCACGGTGGCCGTCAACTACACAGGGACCATTCTCAGTGATGGGGTGGACATCTGGCTCCCCACTTTTGGCACCGACGAGGGCAAGGGGCTCTGGCCGCACCAAAGCGGACCCCAGCGCGGAGAGAATATGTGCCCACTGCTGCGCTTCCCCTACTACAGCCCAGCAATGAGCGTGACCGACGCTTACCTCGACCAGCGCTACTGGAGGGCGCTGTGGGAGGACGTGGTCTTCGACGCCAAGGCCCCCCAAGGGACCAGTCGCAGCCGGGTATATGAGGGCCGCGTGCGCTATTACGACATGCACTACCAGTACTACGGTCAGCGTGGCAATGAGGTCGTCCCGCTAATGCTAATGGAGGTAGACCTGCGCTTGCGCCGGCCGGTGATGCCCACCGGCGACATCTTCCCGGGCTTTCTCAACGTGGGGCCGCAGCCTGACTGCCTCTATCAAGACGCAGCCGGCGCCTGGGTGAGCAAGAAACTGACGACGGGGTACCTGGATCTGCCCGTCGGAGGGCAGGCGAACGACGTGGTGGTGCTTACGCCCGGCCTGCGGGTCAACGCGCAAGGGCGGCTGGGCTTCGCTCAAGTCTACCCGGACAACGGCGCTCTCCCCGCCGGCTACGCCTGGCAGGCCCGATGGGTGCGCTTGGATACCAAGGAGGATTTCGCCGAGCAGCGCAAAGCGATGGGCCTCTCTGGGCCGACACCCTACAGCATCAGGTTCACGCGCGGCAAGATGGATGAGTTGTCTTACGTTATGTACTGCACCGCCGACAACCACGGCTTGGCCGGCGAGGTCTCGCCATACGCCGAGATGCCCTTCCCGCTGACCCTGTGCGTGGCAGGCGTGAGCACCAACTGGCCGTGTGGCGTGTGGCAACCCAACGCGCCTAAGCCGACCCCGGGACAGTCGGATATCGTGCCCTTCGGCGTCTTCGAGCGGCGCGGCTGGGCACGCCTGGACGTGAAGGTCGGGGGGCCCTTCTACGTGGGAAACCTGATTACGGCAGGGGATGAACGTCTGCGCCTTGAGCTTCTGGACTGGACTCAGGACAGGCTCGTGGTGGAGGTACACAATCCCACTGACGAGGCCATTGAGACTACTGTCCGTGCCGCAAAGGAGGTCACCAACCGTCTGCAAGCGGAAGGACCGGTGCGGGTCGAGCCGGGAACCACCGTGCGGCTACAGTTCCCGCAGCAGTAGCCAGACAAGCAAGAGAAAAAGGCCTGCCTCACAAGTCGAGGCAGGCCTCGTCGCACTTTTCACAGCCCTAGTAGTGCCATCGCATTCCCCACCAGGATCATTTGCTCCTCTTCCGGCGGCAGACCGAGCCGCCGGAGACCTGCCCGCGCCTGTGCAGGTAGCATCCAAGGGTAGTCGGAGCCGAAAAGGATGCGGTCCGCCCCGTGCGCGGCGACCAGCCTAGCGATGGCAGCATCATCGAGACGATCGAAGGTGTAGGACAGGTCAAAGTAGACGTCCTGTCCCAACAAACTCTCCTCGACACCTTCCCACATCTGATACCCGCCCAGGTGGGCGATCACCAGCCGCTGCTCAGGGAACCGGTCGTGCAGGGCTCGGAGGCGCTCCGGCGTGGTCGGCACCGAGGGAATCGGCTTGATCTCCTGCCCGCCGTGCATGAGCACGACGAAATCTCCCAGCCGCTCGAACATGCGCAGCAGCCCCGGCGATTCCAGTTCATAGCCTTGGAAATGGGGCTGGAGTTTCAGACCGCGCACTCCCTGATCCTGCAGAAAGCGCAGTTCCTCTTCCAGTCCCTCGAAGTCAGGATGCAGGGCGGCGAAGGGGACGAACCGCTCGCGGTCGAGAGAAGTGACCCAGCGATTGATCGAGACGACCTGATCCGGGCGCGTCGCTACCGGGCAGACTACGGCACGATCCACGCCGGCGGCGTCCATGGCCCGGAGCAGGCCGGCGACGGTCGCCTCGCCCTGCGGCTGCGCTTGGTAAGCTTCGATCAGGGCGGCGATGGCGCGGTCCGCCACCCGATCGGGGAAGATGTGGGTGTGAAAGTCGAGGCACGTGAGCATGGCGGCTTTCCGCAAAGCAGATTGAGGCGGCCCCTGAGTGCCGCCTTCGCTGTCGTTTAGCCCCTCTGCGTGGCTGGACCGTTGGGCACCAAACAGAGCATCTTCAGGGGCTTGTCGCCGGTGGCGCGAAACTGGTGCTTCTCCCCAGCGGCCACCAGGGCGGCGGTGTCGCGCTCCAGCGGGTGCTCCTCGCCCTCGAGTACCAGTATCCCCGACCCCGAGAGTATGTAGACTTCGTGCTCCCAGTGGTGCCGATGGTAGGGAGTGCAACCACCTGGGCTGATGCAGAAGCGGCGCATTGCGAAGTGCGGCGCCCCACGGCTCTCGTCGAGCAGCCACTGAATTTCCACCCCTTCCGCGTGCGGCGTTTCCACAACCGCGGCTTTCTCCTGTAGGGCGTCAATCAACAGCATCTCGCTTGCCTCCTGGGCAACGGGTGGGATGGGAACCGGCCACTCCTAGGGACGCGCCTGCCGCCGCGCCGGTTCGGGCCGTCGAGGCGGCGGCGTAGACCGACCGTCTCCGGCAAGGATTGCCGCCGGGTTTTGGCGAAGTACTGGTCATATTGTGCGTGGAGTGCGAGTTCTCCTCCCCCGCATGAGGTGTCAACGGCGATGAAACTGGCAACCGCCGCGGAGATGCGTGAGATTGATCGGCGAGCAATCGAGGAGTTCGGCATCCCCGGACTGGTCCTGATGGAGAACGCCGGCGGCGCCGTGGCGCGCGCGGCGGAGCGCCTCTGGCGCGAGCGCGGCAGCGAGGGCACTCTGCTAGTCCTGTGCGGCCCGGGCAACAACGGTGGCGACGGGCTGGTCGTGGCCCGGCACCTGCACAATCGCGGCCTGCCTGTGCGCGTGCTGCTGTTCGCCGCTGCAGACTCCCTGCGCGGGGATGCCGCGACCAACTACCGCCTGGCGCAAGCCTTCGGCGTCGCTCTGGCCGAGCGGCCGCGTCCGCAGGCGCTGGCCGGGCATCTCGCCGCCGCCGGCCTGATCGTGGACGCGCTTCTCGGCACCGGCCTGACCGGCCCGGTACGCGGGGAGATTGCCCAGGTTGTCGAGCGCGTGAACCGCTCGCCGGTTCCAGTGGTCGCGGTGGACATTCCCTCCGGCGTGAACTCAGAGACCGGCGCTATCCTGGGCGTCGCGGTGCGCGCCGACCTCACAATCACCTTCGGCCTCCCCAAGGTCGGCCTGTACTGTTACCCCGGGCGTACCTGCTGCGGTGAGATCGAGGTCGCTGACATCTCTCTGCCCCGCTCCCTGCTGGGCGACCCGGCTCTGCGCACCGAACTGGTAACGCCAAAACTGGCCGCCGCCGGCCTGCCGGTACGATTCCCCGACATGCACAAAGCCAACGCCGGACGCTTGCTGATCATTGCCGGCTCACCCGGCATGACCGGCGCTGCGGCTTTGGCCGCCAACGCTGCCGTGCGCGCGGGCGCCGGCCTGGTCTACCTGGCCATCCCGGAGGGCCTCAACGCCGTTCTCGAGCAGAAGTGCACAGAACCCATCACGCTCCCGCAGGCGCAGACGGCGGAGGGTGCCCTCTCGGTGCAGGCCGCCGAGCCGCTGCTCGCTCAAGCGGCAGGCTGTGACGCCGTAGTGCTTGGGCCCGGTCTAGGCCGCCACCCCGAGACCGCTGCCCTGGTGCAGCGGCTGGTGACACAGGCGAAGCAGCCCCTGGTGGTGGACGCTGACGCGCTCAACGCCCTGAGCAGTCGCGCGGAACTGCTGGCCGCACGGCGGGCGCCGACCGTGATCACCCCGCATCCGGGGGAACTCTCGCGCCTGCTGGGAGTTTCCGTCGAGGCGATCCAGTCCGACCGGGTGGGCGCGGCGCGGCGTGCGGCCAGCGACCTGCACTGCACCGCCATCCTCAAGGGCGCGGGCACCGTCTGCGCGACCTGGGACGGTCAGGCCTACCTCAACCCCACCGGCAATCACGGGCTAGCCTCCGGAGGCACGGGAGACGTCCTGGCGGGGATGCTGGGCGCTTTCCTGGCGGGAGGCAGCGATCCCCTCGATGCGGCAATCAGCGCGGTCTACTACCACGGGCGCGCTGCCGACCTGTACGACGAGGAGTTGGCGGCGCGCTCCCTGGCCGCCGGGGACCTGCTAGACTATCTGCCACGGGCCCTGCGCGAGGCCGAAGCGCCATGAGGCCCAGTCCCCTTCCGCAGGACACGCTGCTCGCCCTGCTCTACCACAACGTCGGCTCGCCGCCCCTCGGCCGCGGGTTGGCCGCGCACTGGATTGAGCCGCGCCTGCTTCGCGCCCAAATCCGCTACCTGCGCGACGCCGGGCATACCTTCGTGGACGCCGACTGGCTGCTGGGCTGGTCTGCCCACCATCCGCCGGACGTGGTCCGCCCCACCCTCCTTACCTTCGACGACGGCCTGGCCAACCTGTACGAGCAGGCCCTGCCGATCCTGCGCGAAGAGCAGGTCGCGGCGGTGGTCTTCGTAGTGGCCGGACACATCGGGGGCACCTCCGCCTGGGAGCCGAACCCCACGCACCGCCATCTGCCGGTCCTCACCTGGGAGCAGATGCGGGAGATGCAGGAGCAGGGAGTTGCCTTCGGCTCCCATACCATGACCCATCCGCGCCTGCCCAACCTGCCCGAGGAGCAATGGTGGTGGGAACTGGCGGAGAGCAAGCGACTGTTGGAAGCCGGCCTGGAGCGACCGGTAGAGACGCTAGCTTACCCTTACGGACACTTCCACGAGAAAATCGCGCGCGTAGCACAGGACGCCGGCTACCGCGCCGCCTTCAGCACCATACCCGGCCTGAATGTGCCGACCACCGACCGCTTCGCCTTGCGGCGGATGAACGTGCGCCGCTGGTCGCCTCTTCCCCTGTTCCGCCGGAAACTCGCGCGGATGACCCGCCTTCCGCGGGAGGGATGAGGCTGCTGGAAGCAGCAGCAGGGGTGGACCTCGCCTCGCTGCGCTTGGCAAAGTCCACCCCTACAGTCTGCTCCTGCCCACGGTCTCTCCGCTGCGGAGGCCGGCTACTTCTTCCCCACGCAGAACCCATTTTTCGTGAGGTAGCGGTAACTCTCAGCCACGGCCTCCAGCATGTCGGTCTCGCAGTGGTCGAGCTCTACGATGGCCCACGCCACATTCTCGGGCGCGGCGGCAAAGACGGCAGACCAGTCCATCTTGCCTCCGCCCACGGCGGTCATCTTGTCCTCCCGCTTGCCTGAGCCGTCCTTGATGTGCAGGAGCGGGACCCGCGCCCCGTACCGGCGCAGCATCGCCGCCGGATCGGCCCCGCCCACCATCGTCCAGTAAGTGTCAATCTGGGCCAGCACGTCGGGCGCCGCCTCCATGAAGTGCTCGTGCGGGTACTTCCCGTCAAACTGCTTGTCGAATTCCCACCAGTGATTGTGCACCGCGAACTGCACGCCGGTGCCCTTCAGCAGCTGCGCCGCGCGCTGGCAGATAGCGGCCGCCTCCAGCGTGCCCTCCAGAGTAGCGAACTGATCCGGCCCGAATCCGGAAACGTGGTAGTGATATCCCAGCGCCCGCGCCGTCTCCACGATCTCCTCCACATTCTCTTGGCTAGGAATCGGCCCGTGGGTCGAGCAGACCTGCAGGCCCAGCTCCTCCATCAGCGCCGCGAACTCGGCCATGGTCATGTGATAGGTCCCTCCGATCTCCACCGCCGGATAACCCATCTCAGCCACCTGGCGAAGGGTGCCTACCGGGTCTTTGGCTGCCTCCTCGCGGACGGTATACAACTGCAGAGCGATTGGTATTGGTTTCATCTCGTGATTGACTTCCTTTCCAAGTGTGCCGGCTACCGAACGCGGGGTAGTTCTACTCAATGGCGGATAATCCTCTTTGCCCCCGCAACACTCTTGTTCTCTCCACAGCCCCGCATTGACCCCCGACCCCCTGCCCCGTCGGGCACCCCAAGCCGGCCCTACGAGGCGAGGCCGGCGGTCGGTTCTCCGCATGGCACCGGCTTTCAGCCTACGCCAGCAGCACGGGCAGGCAGGGATGCCTGCCCTACGCGGAGGAAGGAGGCCCGGCCACGCGGAGAGAAGAGGCCGGACTGATGCGGTCCCTGGCGCTTGGTGCGCTCGTTGCGATCCCTTGACCGCGCGCCGACCCACGACCAGCGACCAGTGCCCTCCGACCAACGACCAACCACCAACGACCGCCTCACAAGGGCGTCGTGGTGCTCTTGTAGTAAGTCTGATAGTCGCGCATGGCTTGGGCCAACGCCTCTACATTCTCCAGGGGCACATCCGCATTGATCTCCGCCTGAAGCAGCAGCCCGCCGCGCGGGGAGCCCAGTACCTGCACCGCCTCGCGGACGTGATCCCGGACCTCTTGCGGTGTACCCTGGGGGAGGATGTGCTGGCGGTCAAGGTCGAGGGCAATCGCCAGTCGCCCCTTCATCGTTTCCTCGATGCCGTACAGAGTGTTCGGGCCGACCTGGGGGTTGAGAATGGTCAGACCAGCGTCAATGAGGTCGTCTACCAACTCCAGCAGGTAGCCGTCGGAGTGCAGCGAGGTCTCGCAGCCGGCGGCGCGGGCCAGGCCAAACAATTTTGCGTAGCCGGGTTTCAGCCAGCGGCGGAAGGTTTTGGGACTAACCAGCGCCGCTCGCTGGCTGCCCAGATCGTCGGCGGTGCCCATCACGTCGGGCGTCACCTCGGCCAGGACCGCGCTGGCCAGGCGGTAGTTGAAGTCTACCACCATATCCACTACCCGCTGCAGCGGCGGGTTGTCGTCGAGCGCCATATTGACGAGCAGATTCTCCATGCCCACCAGTTCCTGGAGGCGCTCGAAGAAGGTCCCCCAGCCGCTGGCGGCGAGTTCCCCTTGCTCCTTGTTGCGGCGGAGTCGGGCGATCTCCTGCTTCTTGAGGTCCCGGGGTCCCACCACCGGATCCTGAGTGAGCGGATCGGGCGGCGTGTATTCGTCAATCTTGCTCAGGTCGGCCAGAGGGTGATGCCGGGGGATGCCGATCACGCCGTCTATCTCAGTGCGCCAGACCACTCCCCAGTTGTCGGTGTAGTCAACCCCAGCGCCGTAGCGGAAGCCCATCTGGTCATAGTCCCAGCCCTCCGGTTTCATGGGGCCGAACAGGTCGGGGTATTTGAGAGCAACCTTTAGCAGGTCGCCCCGGAGCGCCTTCCAGCCAGCGGGCAGGGCTCCGATACTGCAGGGAATCCAGTCCGGCCCCTCAAAGCGCACGCAGCGCAGGTAGTTCTCGCGTTTGGTCATGAATCTCAGTCTCCTGGTCGCGGTTGGTTGCTACTTCGCATCCGGCCGAGGTTGCCTCAGGACTCCCCCCGGCGAGGGCACCTGAGCCGCGCTGTACAGAGCGGGCTATCCCCCGCCGAGAAACGCAGGGCAGCTGCCTACTCCCGACTTTCGACTTCCGACTTCCCCTCACTCCACCACCACCGTGCCCCAGTTGGCCGGCTCCATGCGCAGTTCGCTCGGCACATCGTAGATGATGTTCGACAGCGCGCTGGTGTTGCTCCAGTAAGCGCGCTGGGCCACCTGCGAGCCGGTCGCATTGCCGAAGCGGTAACCGACATCCAGCCGCTGGGTGCCCGCCGGCTTCAGGGTGAGGCCGAGGGCCTGCAGCGGCACTTTGACCAGGGCCGTGAAGCCTCCCGGTTCGGCCTGGTAGTCCATCTCCACGGGAATGCGCACGATCTTGGCGAAGACCTCGCTGCCGGTGGGGGAGGTTAGCGTCACCGGCGGCTCCGTGCTTCCCGCCACCTCCTTGAAATAGGCCATGCAGATCGGCTTTCCGTTCTGCCGGGTGATGATGAGGCGCACGTCCCCCCTGCCGGCGGTCTTGCGCGCCGGATCGGCGCTGGGGTCGGTCTGCAGTTCCACGTCAAGGCAGTTGCCGCCTTTGAAGAGGAGTTGCGGATCGCCGATGGCGTTGGTCAGTTCGGCAGGACTGCGTACCTCGTAACGTAGCACCAGGTTGTTTTCGTCGTAAGCCAAGGCCGCCTTGAAACTGCGCTGGTCGTCCAGGCGCCGGGTGACGGCTTTTGCCACGCTCCAGTCGAGGCCGGCCAGGCGATGAATGACCAGCGACTGACCCTTGGCGGCCTGGGCCGCGAAGGCAGCACGCTCGGCGGCGGCTTTTTCCACGTCCTCGGGGGTCAGGGTGTAGGTTCCCCCAAAGCGCCGCACAGTGTCCAGACCCAGCAGTTCGTTCACTCGACCGTCGGAGTCTCCCGCCAGAATAAAGTAGCGTCCGTCCTTGGTGCGCACGAACTGTCCGGCGAAGAACTCGGCGTTGATCACATCCGGCCCTGACTCGCCCAGGCGCTGGTCTTTGTAGATCTTGTCCACGTAGATTCCGTCGCTGGTCCACAGGTCAATGGTGCCGAAGTAATTGAGGCCAGCCAGGAAATCGCCGCCCTTGCCCATCCACTTGGTCATCCCCCAGGCGGTGCCCTTGGGCGGGATGCCGTTGTTGAGAGCGACCATCCAGTCGGTGGCCACCTTCCAGTAGCCCCAAATATGCTCCCCGTCACCGGCGTACTTGTTCAAGCCGGGATACTCCTTCTTGCCCCAGTAGCCTCCGCCCAGCAGATAGACGGCGTCCTCCTCGGGGTCACCGATACAACTGTTGCAGTACCCGCGCAGACCGGGGCCGAACCGTTCGGCCTGCTCGAGGTCCCACATGGGTACGCCATTGGGGAGAATCCGGGCGGCTTTGAGGCGGTGCGCGTAGACCGGCCCGTCCTGGGCACCGGCGCTGTACAGGGCGAGTCGCGTGTCCATGGCCCCGCCCCAGTAGGGGATGCCGAAGGGCGGCTCATGGATTTCCTCGACGGCGGCATTGCGGTCGCCGTTCGCGTCGGACCAGAAGACCTGCCGGGCCTGAGGATGGGCCTTCACCCATTCCTCATACCAGGGCTCCCGCCGGAAGTAGTCGGGCGCAAAGAAGCCGCCCACCGGCGTGAAGGTGTCCCCCTCGCGCATGAGCACGGTCAGGTAGCGGGTGTAAGCGTACTGGCGCCCGTTGGGGCCGGTGAGCACCGTGAAGAACGAACTCCAGTCCGGGAAGGCGACCGACTCCGGATACCAGGTCCCCTTGTCCAGGTCCACCTTCCACTGCACTCCGTGGCAGTAGACGCGGGTGGGATCGTTGGGGTCCACGCTGGCGTAGGTAGAGTACTCCGAACCGCCGAAGTACTCGGCCACCAGTTTCCCGCTCTGCGTATCCCAGACGCTGATGCGCTTGGGATTGTGATTGTACTCGGCTACCCACAGCCGGTTTTGCCTGTCCAGCGCAATGCCGGCGGGGTTGAGCATGCCGCTTCCGTCCCACCTGCCGATCCGAGGCCTTCCCCCGGGCTTACCGATCGAGCGCAGAAACTTCCCGTCTTTGTCAAAGACCGAAATGTTGTGCAGCCGACCGCGATTGGCGACGTAGAGGTTTCCGTTTTCGGCTACGGCCAGGCCCTGCGCATCCTGCACCTGTTGCCGCTCCACTGCGAAGGGCCGGCAGGCGCCGTCTGCGAGCGAGACCACGCAGACCCGCCCGTCCAGCACCGCGTACATCTCGGTAGGACTGCGCAGCGCGATGTGCCCCAACACCTCGTCGCCGGGAGCCTGCACCGCGGTACTGCGCAGGAGTTTGCCCGAGACCTTGTCCACCTCGGCGATGAGGTTGTCGGCCAAGCCGCCGCCCCGCGGGCAGGCGACATAGAGTTTTCCGCCGTCCACGGCCAGCCCGCCTGGCTTGCCGGTGAAGCCGGCCGGTAGTTCCGCGAACTGCTGGTTGTTGGTGTACTTCTCCTGGTAGCCGGTGGCGACGCTAACGCGCATCACGCCCAGATCGCCCATGCCCCCGTAGAAGTAGACGTATTCGAGGTCGGCGGTGGCGGTGTGGCATGACCACTTGCCGCCCCACTGCTTGTTACCCGCGAGATCAGTGGCGATGACCGCCCAGCCGCACTCGCCCACCTCCCAGCCCAGAATCATGCGGTCGCCCGCCGCCGCGCAGGTAGTGGGCGCCCCGTGATCGGCTCCCCAGGAGCCCTTGCCGTCCGGAGTGGGATAGCCGGGCTTGCCCGAGTTGTGCACCGACAGTTTCCAGACCACCTTGAGTTCGTCGTGATACAGTCCTTTGTACTTGTAGGTTCCCGGCGGCAGGGGATCGCCCTTGTCGTCCAGGCCATCCCAGGCCTCGATTACCCGGCCCTTACCGCGCTTGCCCGCCGCGACGATATTGCGGATCGGTGAGCCGTTCTCGTCAAGTAGCGTCACCGTGACCACGGCGTCTTGCGGCAGTTCGTAGGTGAAGGTCAGGGGGGTGGGCGGTAGCGGCTCCAGACCTTCCTGGGTAATCTCTTTGGGCAGATTGCCTTGCGGGGAGAAGATGGCCTTGCCCCAGCACGCGCTGCTCTGGTACGGAAAGCCTGGCTTGGTGAGCAGGTCATAGGCCCAACCGGAGATGCCCAGGGTCTTCATCCCGTCCGCCGTCCCCCAGTGGTTCTGGAAAGTGGCCGCGGTCAGGTCTCCTGCCTTCAGGCGGTACTCGTCGCTCAGCGTCGTCCAGGGAAGGCGATACTCGAAGGTATAGCCCAGCCCGTCGGCGTGCTTCTTGTAGGCCGCTTGGTAAAACTCTGGCGGCACCACGCCGCCCTTCCAGCCTTGTTTGGGTTCGGAGTATGTCATCCCGTACAGCAAGTCCAGCACCGGCAGCTGCTTGCCGGTAAAGTACCACATGAGAATATGGACGCTGTTATAGTTGGGCTGCGCGTCATAACTACTCTCGTTGCCCGGATAGGTGGGCTTGAGGTACATGCGAAACTGCATGGCATCAGCGTCCCAGCCCCACTGCGGGTTCACGTCGGGGTCGTGCATGTTCATCATCGGGGTGGGATCGCGGACCTCCGCGCCGATGTAGAAGGCCTCCTCGTCATACATGACGTAGGTGTTCACGCTCTGCATGGCGCGGGTCTCCGGGGTGATGTACGTGGTCACGCCCCCCGACTTGTCCCAGTCGGAAAGGTCGCCGTCAATCTTCACGCCGGGTGGCGCCGGCACCACGAAGATGCGCTGGTTGCGCGAGGCTGCGCCCTGAGCGAGAGCGCTACCCGCGACGGCGACCAGTAACACTACAATCCAGAGGTAGGGCTGTCGGACGGTCAGCATTGCGATTCCGCCTCCTCAGTCGGGTCTTAGGTTCTGCAACTCGGCTTCCGACGCGGCGCAACACCCGCCGGTTGGGTTCTCAGCCAAGGTCTGCCCACCGGAGCGTCACTGCCTCTCCGCGCCGGGCGCTTTCCATAATCGTCGCGATAAGTTGGTCTACCACGTATCCGTCCCAGGCCGAAGGCTCGGGCGGCTCGCCGGCCTCAAACCGTCGTACCATCTCCGCCATTTCCACGTGAAAGGGATTGATCGCCGGATAGCGGTATTCTGTTACGCGGCCGCTCTCGGCCTCCTGATGCACCAGCAGGGCCGGATTGCGCTCCGGTTGGTTCCAGGTGACGGTGTACAGGTCCAGCCGCCCGGCCGGGGTGTTGATCTCCAGGCGCTCGTCCCAGCCGTTGCGCTCGTAGCCGGCATAGCGCAGCGGATGCCAGTGCGCCTCGAAATGGCAGGCCGCCCCCGAGGGCAGCCAGAAGAGCGCGTTGGTGGCGCGGTCAAAATCGAGCCCCTCGCGCGTCGTCGTGTGCCCGCAGACCCGTGTCGGCCGCCCCGCGTACCAGTGTATCAAATCCACGATATGACTGCCCCCACAGACCAAGGCCCCACCGCCATACGCCCGCACCGGGGCGGAGGGACGCTCCTTGGTCCACTCGCCCAGCGTCTCGTCCCACAGTTCTGCGTACGGCTGCCAGGTGCGCGCGTACAGGCTGATGATCGGCCCCATGTCCGCCAGCAGCCGTTTGGCCTGCTGTGCCGCCGGGAAGAAACGCTTCATGTAAGCGGTCGCGCAGAAACCCTCCGCCGCCTCCGCCGCCCGAGCGATCTCGGCGGAGGCTTCCGGGCTGTCGCTCAGCGTCTTCTCACAGATTACGCCCTTGCCGGCGGCAATCGCCGCCTGGCAGATCTCCCGGTGCGTGGAGGAGGTAGTAAGCACGCTGACTAGTTGCACCTCGGCGTCCTCGAGGAGCACGCGGTAGTCGCTCGTCCAGCGCGCTCCGTACCTCTCGGCCACCGGACGCGCCGCCTCCGGGCGCAGGTCGCAGACGTGGACAATGCGCGCTCCCGCCTTTTCGTACCCCTCATAGTGAAAGCGGGAGATGCCCCCGCAGCCGATGATGCCGACTTGGGTCATTGCTTGCTTTGACCTCCTGGCGGCCAGAACGACAGGCGTCCCGCCCGTCGCGCCGCAGCACCGGCCCCCGCTCCTGGCAGGTGAGAGGCGCCCTGTAGCGACCGCAGCCACGCCTGCCGCCCGCTGATCCATTCCGGGCCTGGAGACCCCTCTCGCCACCGCAGGGGGCGGCACTTCCCCCCGCAAGCGGGGAAAAAGAGGGAGCCGTGCGATAGATGGGCTCCCCTGAGCGCAAGGCTCCCCACCTACCTCGGCAAGACCGCCACCTTCAGCGCCGCCGGATTCTCCCTCTTCACGCGCAGCGCCTCCTCCAGACGGCTAAGCGGGAAGCGGTGGGACACAATCTCCCGCCAGGGGATCGCCTCAGTCCGCAGCAGGCGCAAGGCCTCCGGCAAGAGCAGCGCCGGCGAGTCGTTGGCCGAGCGCAACTGCTGCTTGTTCAGATGCATCCGCGTGGTGTCCAGAGAGATGACTCCGCCCGGCCCCCAGTCGTAGCCGACGAATACCACATAGCCGCCGAAGTCCGCCGCCTCCAGACACGCAGGCAGCGTCTGCGGCGGCGCAGTGACCAGCACCCGGTCGAAGCCCCCGTAGGGCTTGCCGCATTCGGCCAGGGCGGTTTCCTTGGTGTTCACCACCGCGTCGGCCCCCAGACGCTTGGCTACCTCCAGTTTGGCCGCGCTGCGCCCGGCGGCGACCAGCGGCCCCGCAATCAGCCGCCGCGCCAGGGCCAGCGCCATCAGCCCGATGGCGCCCGGCCCCACTACCAGCACCCGGTCGCTCAGCCCCATCTCCGCCACCTTAACCATGTCCAGCGCCACCCCCACCGGCTCGGCCAGCATCGCGGCCAACGGATCCATATCCGGCGCCGGCACCGCGCTCTTGGCCGGAGTGAGCATCGCCTCCGCGAAGCCCTGGCTCTGGCCACCCCAGAAGCCGAACGACTGCCGACATAAGTCCACCCGGCCATCCCGGCAGCGCTCGCAGTACCCGCAGAAAGAACTAGACTCCAGCGCCACCTGATCGCCGGGTTGGACATGCGAAACATGCTCCCCCACTTCCCGCACTATCCCCACGATCTCATGCCCGAAGGGCCGGGGTTCCGTGGCCAGATCGGCGGCAATTTCCAGATCATAGCCGCAGATGCCGCAGGCCAGCACCTCGACCAAGGCCTCCTCCGGCCCTGGCGGAGGCAGTTCTACCTCGCGAAAACTCACTTGGAAAGGCGCCTGCACATACGCGGCCTTCACAGTTCTAGTTGCACCCGTCATGAGCCTCTCCTGCTACGTTCCACGTTCCACCTTCCACCTTCCCCGAACCTAGTCTCTCAACTCGCGATGCGCGTAGCGGCACTCCCGCATGGCGTCGGCCAGGTGCACCACGTTCTCTAGCGGCCAGTCATCATATACGCCGCTGGAAAGCATCAGCCCGCCGCGCCGGGAGCCCAACTTCTCCACGCACTCCCGCACGTGCTCGAAGATGTCCCGACGATTGCCGAAGACCAGCACCCCCTGCATGTCCAGGCTCAGAAAAATGGCCACCCGCCCGCGCACATGCTCGCGCAGGTCCTCCAGCGAGTT
>CALFVE010000162.1 GCA_937928475.1 uncultured bacterium
ACCACCCCCAGGCAGGTGCCGGTGGTTTCCGAGGCGATGCCCGGCTCCCAGTTGCCGGCCCCCAGCGCCCCGGCGTATTGGTCATTGGTGCCCGTAACCAGGAGCGTGCCCGCGCTCAGGCCCCATTCCTCGGCCACCTGCGGGAGTATCGGCCCGATCACCGTGCCAGCCTGTTGAATGCGCGCCAACTGCTCGGCGCGCACCCCCACGGCCTCCAGAGCGGGCGGCCAGTAGTCTTTCATGTCGTCCGCATACAGCCCCGTGCTGACTGCCGTCGAGGGGTCAATCACGGCCTCGCCGGTGAGGCGATAGGCCAGGTAGTCGGGCAACAAGAGGAACCGCTCGGCCCGGGCTATCTTCTCCGGGAACCGTTCGCGCAGCCATACAATCTTGGGGCCGGTGGAGATCGGCTCCAGGTACAAGGTAAATTCCCCGGGCGGAGGGGGCACGATTTCCCGCAGCCGAGCGGCTTGTTGAGCGGCACGGCTGTCATACCAGAGGATGGCGCGATGTACGGGGCGTCCCTCCCCGTCCAGGGACACAAAGGTCTCTCCCTGGGAGCAGACCGACATGGCCGCGATCGCGGCTTGGCTCTCCCCTATCGCCTGCCGGGCGGCAGCCCGCACGGCGGCGTAGAGGTCTTCGATGGGCACCTCGGTGTACCCCTGCGCGGTTGTAATCGGTGTGCACGTGGCGTGTCCCTGCCCCAAGAGGCACCCGTCCTGGTCAAACACGCCGGCCTTGGCGCCGGTGCCGCCCAGGTCCAGCCCCAGAAAGCCGCTTCCCCGCCGGGCGGTCATGGGCCCGCCCACCGACGCTCGGCTTCAGCCAGCGCCCGACCCCCTCGCACCCGGCGGAGTAACGCCATTCCGTTTTCCCAGAAGATACTCCTCACCTCTTCCCATGACAGCCCCACCCTTTCCGCTGCCCGCCGTATCGCCACCACGATCTCGTACACCATGAAAGTAGCGCGAAAATTGTCGCCGGCTACCCGGTAGGCGCTCGGTGGGTACCCGGGCAGCACTAGGTCCACCCAGTGATCTGCCGCGTACACCCTTCTCCCGCGCATGGCCGCGATCGGCAGATCGGTGGCAAACAGCAGCCGTCGGGCAGGGAGATGTTCCAGCGCGATCTGCAACACGGTCGGGTCCATCACCATAGCCGTATCCAGGTAAACATTGTCCAGGTCGCTGATTGACCCGACGGCCTCCTGCATCTCGTCCGGTAGGTAGCAACGCCCGCAGTGCGCCAGCACAATCCGGGTGTTTGGGTAGTCCTGCGCCAGCCGGCGCACCCCGGCCTGCACGACTGGGTCCGCCAGGCGCCGGGCCCGCGGCACATGCAGCATGATCGCCAGTCCGTGCCGCTCGGCCATCTCCATCTCCGTGGGACCAATCAAGTCCTCCACGGCAACTGTCCCATAGTCATCCCCCAGCCAGTTCAGGAAGATCTTGTATCCGAAGAAGCCTCCCTCGACGATTGCACGGTCCAACTCGTCCGCGCTCATTAGCCCGCGCCCGGCCAGGAGGAAGGGGTAGACGCCGCGCGTCTGCCCTGCCTCCTGGAGATAGCCATTGCTGGCGGCCGGGTCCGCGGTGGGCGTCGGCATCCCGAAGCACACTGCCGCAAACTCCCGGCCCGGGAACAAGCAGCGAGCCTGGACGGCCAGTTCTTCGACCGGATAGTGGTCAGGCGCCACCATGTATGTGCCACCCTGCGCCTCCGTCTCGGTCGGCAGCGTCTTCCAATGCTCGCGCCGCACCAGGTGCACGTGGAAGTCCAGCACCCGCTCCGGCAGCACCGGAGCCACATACTCGCGGTAGAAGGGCAGATCCACTTGCTCGTATCTTTCGGTCTCAGTCATCTGCGTCGGCCCTCCGGGGCGCTCATACTTCCACGTACTCGGCTTCCAGCATCGCCGCGAGCCGCCGCAGGCGGCTTCTCGCGTCACCAAAACACACTGCGCAGTGATGCGGCCCGCCGGCCTGCGCGTAGGCCGTGAGGAAGTCGCGCACGTCGCCTTGGGGGACAAGTTTGAAATGCGGGACCTCCATCCCCGGCAAAGGCCCATACGCGGGGATAGTCATCGCCGAGGCAATCAGTCGCCAGCGACCTCCCGGCCCGAGAGTGAGTGCCATGAGAGTCGCCGGCCCCGGCTCGAGGCTCACCACTAGCACCAGTTGCCGGCCGCGAGTGCGGGTGATGGGTGCCGTACGTGCCACGAGCGGTACCCGTAGGTCCGAGCGCGCCATGGCCGCGTTGGCCTCGCCCATGTGACTCATCAGCACGCTGTTGCCGGCGAAATCAATCGTGAACATCTCCGCGAACGTGGCCGGCGGACACAACCAGTTTAGCAAACTCGAACCCGCGGTAGCGATGAGATCGCCCTCCCCGCCGAAGCCGATCCCCTCCCCCATCAGCCGACACATCGCTACGAAGGGAACCGTTGGCGTTCGCTCGTCGTCGCCGAAGGCCAGGAACTGGTAGGTCAGCCCGTCGAGCCGGTAGTCTTGAACCATTCCCCGCAAGGCGACCTCGACCCGCGCCGTGGCTGCCAGGTCTTCTTCGGTCACGTCTCTCGCCACTGCGTACTGCTCCCGGTATTGCCCCACCAGGCCCGCCACCGCCGACGCTTCCGCCGCCGCCGCGCGCTGGACGTACTCCTCCACCGACAGCACCACCCACTCGCAGCCCAACGTGGCCACCAGGTGAGTAGTATCCAGCGCGAAATCCCCCATCCCGGGGAAGGGATAGCCAAGCAACCCTAGACGCGCCTCGCGCAATCGGGCGACCGCCCGCGCCGCCTGGCAGAAGTCGCGCAGCGTCTCGCGACCCTCGGCGTCACGAGGGTGTGCAGTCAGGTACTGGAACCTCACCCCGCTGCGCAAGAGTACGTTGCCCAGGTCCTGCGTGCCGTGCACGCCATGATTGTCCACCATCTTCGCGCCGTCGAAACTCTCGTCCACCGCCCAGAGTTCCTGCGTGTTCCAAAGGAGGATGGGGAGGGAGGTCCGCTTCAAGGCGGGTAGGGCCAGCTGGCTGGGGGCATAGGTGAGGCAGACCACGATCAGCCCCTGCGCACCCTCGGACTCGCACTGCCCTACCGCCGCCTCCACCGCCTCCCGCCGGAAGGCTACCGGGGGGACGATCACCTGGGCGAACTCCTCGAGCAGTGGCACCAGTGCCTCCCGCATCCACCTCTCCCGGCCCTCGCGGAGCTCTGGCGCCAGGCTTTCGTAGAGTTCCAGCGTGAGGCCAAGTAGGCCGATTCGAGGCCGGACAGCGTCTGACTGTGGCATGAGGTCCCCTCCTGGGGCCGCAGACGAAAGGCGTATGCGCCGCGCATCCGGCGGGCGGGCTAGCTTAGCCCGTACCTCACCACCGCTTCCTCCGCGCTCAGCCGGTCCTTCACTACGTCGCACAGAGCCGCTTGGAAGGTGAACGGATCCGCCACCTGCAAGGCATTGCGCCCGAAGACCACGCCTCCCGCTCCCGCCGCTACCTCCTGCTCAGCCAAGCGGAGGGCGTCCAGCACTGTGGGGCGCTTCTCTGCCCCCAGTCCCAGCACGGGGACCGGACAGGTTCCGGTCACTGAGGCGAAATCGCGGGTAAAGAACGTCTTGATGGCGTCGGCGCCCAACTCGGCGGCGATCCGGGCGCCGATGCGGACATTCTCGTGCAACTCCTCGGCCGTCATGTCGAGATGACCCGCCGGAAAGTACTCCCCGATTGCCGGTATGCCCAGGCGATGCGCTTCCGCGACCAGGCGGGCGAATACCTCCACGTTCCGCGCGTCCCGCTCCTCGCTCCCCGTGTGCAGGGTGAGCGAAACCAAAGCGACATCCATCCCCTCGCGGAGAGCCTCCTCGACGCCGTATCCGTGCACACTCTGCCCCGCCCGGTACTTCCACTGAAAGCAGTATACCGAGTTCCAGTTCAGCCGCACCACCGCCAGCGGCCGCCGCGGCGCCGCGAAGAACTCGGCGCAGCGCCTCAACATGCCGGGCGCCAGCAACACGGCATCCACCACCGGGTTGATCCCCGCCACCGTGGCCGGCAGGTCCTCCAGCCCCGGGATAGGGCCGTCGAACAGGCCGTGATCTACCGCAATAATAACTGCCCGTCCTTCCCCGAACAGACGGCCCAGGCGAATCTCGCGTCCGTCCATGATTGCCTCCTTCGGCTTCACGGCAGCCCGTTGCGCTCGATCACCTGGGCATACCACTTCGCGCTGTCTTTGGGGATCCGGCGCAGCGTCTCGTAGTCGGTGTACACGATCCCGAAGCGCATGCTGTATCCCATCGCCCACTCGAAGTTGTCCATCAGACTCCACAGGAAATACCCGCGCACGGGTACCCCCGCCTCCAGCGCCCGCGCTACCTGGGCCAGATGCTGCTCCAGGTAAGCAATGCGCTCGGGGTCGTGGACCTCTCCGTCTTCCGAAATCCGGTCGGCGTAGGCACAGCCGTTCTCTGTCAGATAAAGGTTCTTCACATCATATTCCCGCGCCAGGCGCGTCATGATTTCATAGTAGCCCTCGGGGTAGACCTCCCACCCGAAGGCCGTCTTGGGCCCGGGGCCAAATTCGACTTTGGTGTCCAACCACTCGCCCGGCTCGTGGCTCACTATCTGCCGGAAGTAGTAGTTGAGGCCGAAGAAGTCTAGCGGCTGATGGGCCAATTCCAGGTCGCCGGGCTCGATCTCCGGCATGCGATTCTCAAGCAACCCCAGGAGATCCTGAGGGTAGTGACCCCGGTAGATGGGGTCGAGCCACCAGCGGTTCAGCCATTGGTCAAAGCGATCCGCTGCCGCCAGGTCCTCCTCCCGATCAGAGGCCGGATGAATGGGCGCTAGGTTACAGGTGATGCCGATCTGCCCCGGCCGCCCGCTTTCTCGGAAAGCCTGTACCGCCAGGCCCGAGGCTACGTGCAGATGGTGTGCTGCCGCCAGGCACTCCTCCACGCTCTGATGCCCCGGCGCATGAATCCCCTGCCGATGACCGATGTCTGCCACCACGTAGGGTTCGTTGAGAGTGATCCAGTTCGTCAGCCGGTCCCCCAACTCGTCAAACATCAGCGCCGCGTACTCCCCGAAGGCCTTGGCCGTGTCCCGGTTAGGCCAGCCGCCCCGGTCCTGGAGCGCCTGCGGCAGATCCCAGTGATACAGCGTGGCAAAGGGCTCAATCTCCGCCTCCAGCAGCGCGTCCACCAAGCGGTTGTAGAAGTCCAGTCCCGCGCGATTGATCTGCCCGTAGCCTCTCGGCAACACCCGGGGCCAGGCGACGGAAAACCGGTAGCCCTTCAGCCCCAGGTCCTGCATGAGGCGCACATCATCGAGGTACCGGTGATAGTGGTCGCACGCAACGTCGCCGGTATCGCCGTTTCTCACCTTTCCCGGCGTGTGCGAAAAGCGATCCCAGATGCTCTCGCCCTTGCCGTCCTCGAACGCCGCCCCTTCTATCTGATAGGAAGCGGTGGCACAGCCCCAGATGAAGCCTGCGGGAAACTCTCCAGCCATCTTGAACCTCCGTGAAACGAATGGTGATGCTTATCCCGGCGCGCCGGCGCGGCTCTCCGCCACTCCCGGCAGCCGGCTCAGGTCCACCAGTTGTGATTTCTCCACACCCGCTGCCGCCGTCAGCCTTTCCACAAAGCGCATATTCCCCACTCCCTCTGGCCAGCGCGCGTCGCTGCCCACTACAAACTTTACGCCCTCCCGGGCAAAAGTCATCACCAGGTGGGCGTATTCTGCCAGGAACTCTCTGGCCGGCAGGTCTGGATACCAGGTCCACACGCTGGCGGCCAGTTCGAAGGCCACCTCCTCCTCGCGCATGACTCCCGCCACCTCCTCCAGGAGCGAAGCAGGACTCTGCGCCGGGGTGAGCGCCGCCGGAAATCGCCCCAGGTTGAAGGGCACCGCCAGAACGTTGACATGGGGGCGCCGACACGCGGCCACCAGCGCGCTGCGCAGGTTGCGAAGCAGCACCTCGAGGCGAACAGGGGTATCGCGCGCGATTCCCTGGGTCAAAGAGGAAAGGCGCGCCAGTACCAAGGGGAAATGCTGCCCGGCGGCCTCGGAGAGCGTGAGCCGACCGGTCGGGTCGAGAATGTCGCATTCGGCCCCCGCGATCACATGCACCCGCGACCGGTCGGCGGCCCGCCGGTAGGCCTCCCAGCGGGCCGGAATCTGGCTCTCCTCTGCATCGTAATGATCGGTCAGCGCCAGCGCGGCCAGGCTCGCTGCTTCGGCCGCCCGCACGCACTCGGCCGGCGTGCCACCGCCCAGACCCAGCGAGGTATGCACATGGGCATCATAGGGGAATTCGCGAATCATCGCCGCCTCCACCGCAGGCCGCCCGCCTCGGGGCGGCACCTCACTCCTCCCGCCATCCGTGCTCCCCCCGCAGAGGTACGAACACGCATTCCAAGCCGCCGGTCTCGGCGCTGCCCTCGGCCCGTCGCTCCAGCAAAATGCACCGCTGCGCGTAGCGTGAGCCCACGGGCGCCACCAGGCGTCCGCCCACGGCCAGCTGCTCGCGAAGCGGGGGAGGCACCTGCGGCGCCGCCGCGGCCACGATGATCCGATCATACGGGGCCCGGGGCGGATAGCCCAGGCTGCCGTCCCCATAGATCACGTGAACGTTGTCGTAGCCCAGTTCGCGGAGGATGGCCTCAGCGCGCCGGGCTAATGGCTCGACAATTTCAACGGTGTACACCTCGCCCGCCAATTCTCCTAGCAAGGCCGCCTGGTAGCCAGAGCCGGCGCCAATCTCCAGCACCCGGTTCTCCGGGCGCGGATCGAGCATCTCTAGCATGACGGCCACCATGTAAGGCTGGGAAATGGTCTGCCCCTCGCCCACCGGGAGAGCCCGGTCCGCATAGGCTTGGGCGCGCGATTCCTCCGGCACGAACTTCTCGCGAGGCACCCGCCCCATTGCTTCCAGCACGCGCTCGTTGCGAATCCCCCGGTCGCGCAGTTGCCGCTGCACCATGGCCCGCCGCTGCTCCGCCCAGGGATCATGCGCCGCGCGCCCCCCCTCGTTGCCTCTTGTGGTCTCTCTACGCATAATCCCGCCTCCTCGCCTCGGCTGAAGTCTCGGCCGGCCGCCCCCGGCCCGGTGCGCCCCTCCAGGCTGCCCCCGGGAGCGGCCGCGATGAGCCGCGGGCCCGAGGCAAGTCCGGTCGCTCCTCACCTTCCTTCGCGTAGGGCAGGCTTCCAGCCTGCCCCCTGCTCCCCTGCGCAGGGCGACGATGCACCTGAAAGCCGGCGCCATGCGGTGGACACGTACACAACTCTCGGTTTGCCTGCCCCAACCTTGACAGTTGGGGGTGTGCTCAGCGTACAATTGTGGCGGCCGCGTCCCTTCGCCAGTCGGCGGCCCAGGAGTAAGCCCTTGCGCTGGAGGAAGACCAACCGGCCTCGTCTAGCCAGTCGGTTCCTGGAGCAACAGACTGATTTGTTCTCCGCCTTACTGCGCCTGGCCTTCCTGGTCGCCTTTCTCGGTACCACCGTCTTTTCTCCTGCCCCAGCCCCCGTGCGCCAGGACTGGCTGATCCGGCTCATTGTCATTCTGGCCTGCCTCTACACCACCGTGGTCTTTCTCTCCTATGGCGGGCGCCGCCCCTTGCACTGGCAGCGAGCCGTCTCCCTCCCCCTCGACCTGGCGCTGATCAGCGGCGCCCTGTACTCCACCAATCAGCAGTACTGGGGGGCCCTCTTCCAGGTCTACTACCTGATCGTGCTGGAGGGGGCCATCTGGTTCCGTGTCCCCGGCGCCGTCCTCACTGCGCTGGGCGCAATTATCGGCTATGCGGTGGTACTGCTCGCCTCCCTCTATCCCACCACCACCATCTCCGAGTTTCTCATCCAGGACTACACCGGACTTCCCTTCCTGGGTATCCCCTTCCTCATCATCGTGGCCATCGTGGCCGGCTACCTGGTGCAGTCGCGCGAGGAGGAGCAACGCCAAGCGGCTCACATGCGCAGCGAAATGCTCCTGGCCCGCACTCTGCAGGACGCCATGCTGCCCCCCCAGCCGCCGGAGATTCCCGGCTGGCGCGTGGCCTTGCGACTGGCCCCGGCCCGGGAAGTCGGCGGCGACCTGTACCTCCTCGAACGCTTGGCTGACGGACGCTACCTGGTCTGCCTGGGGGACATCGCCGGCAAGAGCATTTACGGACTGATCTACCTGTCCTTGATGATCTCCCAGATTCGCTCCGCCGCGCGAGAAGGCCTCAGCCCCGAGGCTATCGCTTCCGAGGTGAACCGCCGGGTCTTTGACACGCTAGCTCCGGAGACCTACGCCGCGCTCTTCATCGGCTTGCTCGACCCTGCAACCGGCGGGTTATCTTTCGTCAACTGCGGTCATCCTCCTCCCCTCTTGCTCTCCCCGGAGCGGGGTTGCCTGGGGACGCTCGCCAGCGGCGGCATCGTTATCGGGGCCACGCGCGCACCGGAATACGCGCCGCGTGCGGTAACTATCGGGGAGGGGGAATTGCTGATCGCTTACACGGATGGCCTCAGCGAGGCCCGCAATGCTCACGGAGAGGAGTTCCAGGAGACGCGTATCGCCAACACCGCCCTGGCGGCTGTTAAGGACGGAGGCAAGGCCGAGGAGGTAGCCAAGCGGCTGCTGGACGCCGCCCGCGGCTGGTCCGCCGATCCCGGCCACGACGACGCCACCTGCCTGGTGCTACAGCGCCTGGCGGCTACCGAGGACTAGCGGATCGTCCGCACCACCCCAACCACCTTGCCCAGCACCTGCACGTTAGTGGCCCGGATGGGTTCCATCGCCGGGTTCTCGGGCCGCAGCTCGATATAACCCTCCCGCCGATACAGTCGCTTCACCGTGGCCTCATCCTCGAGCAGGGCCACCACAATTTCCCCGTCCTCTGCGGTCTCCTGCTGGTTCACGATCGCGTAGTCCCCGTCGAAAATCCCCGCGCCAATCATGCTGTCGCCTTGCACCTGGAGCATGAACAGTTGCGGCCCGGCAAAAAGTTCGTGCGGTAGCATCAGGTAGCCATCCAGGTTCTCGGCGGCCAGCACAGGCACCCCAGCGGCGACCCGCCCGACCAGTGGCACCAGCCGGCCTCTGGCCCCCATTCCCCGCGGTCCCCCTGCCGGCCGCAGGGCCCGGTTGCGCTCGGGCTCGCGCTCGATCGCTCCCAGGCGCTCCATCTTGCGCAGGTGGTACAGGACAGTGGAGGGCGACTTGTAGTTCAGGGCCGCGGCGATCTCTCGCAGGCTGGGCGGGTATCCTCGCTCGTGCGTGGCGCGCACGACGTAGTCCAAAATCTCTCGCTGGCGACGGCTCATCTCGGGACTGCGCATGCTTCTTCTCCTTGACTCCGCTGATTGCCGGGAGTCTAGCACATTTGTGCGACCATGTCAAGGCCCCCCCCGGCCTTGGCAAGAGTTCTCTCACTCTACTCCCGCCATGGGAAGAAGAAGGATTTCTCCTGCCTCCCCACGAATCCAATCTTCGCGACTTGCGCCGACTGCATCGCAGGAGTGAGGTCCCCTGGCCGGATTCGCCGCTCACTCGGCACGTGCTGCTACCTCGCGGGCTACCCCCGGTGCGCCGCGCCACGGCGTGGTGCTGGCTGGAGGCATCACCGGCCTGGAGACGGTCTCCCTCCCCTGGCTGCGCGATCAGGGCATCTCCTTCGCGGTGGTTACCTGCCCCGAGGATGAGGCTCGCTGGGAAGCGGAACGGCTGGGCGCTTTTACCCGCCAACTGGCCCGCGCCGGACTGGAGGGCTACCTCGCCCCGGTCGGCTACGGCAAGGTCCTCGACCCCGACCCCGCGGTTACCAGCCTCTACCTCCACACACACCCTGGGACCCTGCAAATAGACAGTCGCGGCCGCCGCTGCGCCAAGGCCTGTCCTAATGATCCGCGCTTCCTCGAATGGTTCGCCAATTCCATGCGCACGCTGGCCTGGCTTGTCGAAGTCAAGGGTTTTGTTTGGGATAGCCCTTCCTTCTATCACTCTCGCGGGGTCTGGGCCTGCCGCTGCACGTACTGCCAGCGTCTGTTCAGCGCGGCCGCCGGGGAACCCCTGCCCCGCGAACTGCTCCCGGAGGTGCTCGACTTCCGCCGCAACAGTCTGAGCCTGTTCTTGCTGGCGGCGACTGCGGCTATTCAGTCGGTGGACCGACGGCTGCAGTCCATCGTGGTTCCTCCCCCGCCTCTCGATCCCCCCACCGCCACCGGAGGCGCCGACAACTGGAAACTGCTGGCAAGCAACTCGGGGGCAGCGGCCATGGGGCTGGTGGTAAGTCCGGAGGGGCGAGGCTACCGTCTGCCCGAGGAGGGCGCGCTCCTGCCCAGCGTGCAGGCGGCCCACGGCGAGGGAAAGCCGGTGTGGCTCTGGCTGACCGCCGAGCGCCTTCACCCGGAACTCGTGCACGAGGGGAGGAAACTGGCGCGCAATCTGGGGCTGGAGGCGATTGTGTGGTCGGATTACGAGGCCCTCCGCCGGACTCGCGCCAAGTCGCCTGTGTAGCGGGACAGGGCCTCCCCCTTGCCCCCGTACGGCGCGGGTTCTCTCCCGCGCTAGGGGTCGCCGGGCCTCACTCTCTTCTCCTGCCATGACAAACAGCAGTGGGTGACCGCTCTCCCGCAGGCGCCGGCTGAGGCGCATCCTTGGGACACGCCCACAGCGGTGCGCTTCTCCACCTAGGCCAGGCTCCCTTATCTGCGCGCGTAGGGCGGGCTTCCAGTCTGCCCTGGGATGACCTCGACGATGTGGACGCAGGCTGGAAGCCTGCGCCACGCGGGAAAGCCTGCGCTCCGCGAGGAAGCCTGCGCTCCGCGTAGGGCAGGCATCCTTGCCTGCCCATGTGGTGGCCTCCATGCAGACGCAGGCTAGCAGCCTGCGCCACGCGGGAAAGCCTGCCCTACGCGAGGGAACCTGCCCTACGCGAGGAACTTGTGCCAAGCACAAACTTGCGCTCCGCAGATCCGGCTCAGCCGTTCCTCTACCGCGTCAGTCCAATGATCGCCCCCGCACCCCAGAGGATGTCGCGGAACAACGCCCACACTTTCCCCCGCTCTCCCAGACTCGGCACGTAGACGATGTCCCCCGGTGCCAACTTGATGTTCTCCGGAGCGTGGCCCTTCTTCAGTTCGCCCAGCGGCACTGGGATAGTCTCCGTTTGGCCCTCCGGGCCGATGCGCATGACCACGGTCGCGTTTTCATTGGCCCGTGGCGCCAGGCCTCCCGCATCGCTAATGCAGTCCAGGATAGTCAGTCGCGAGGTCCAGGGCTGCTTCCCCTGCCTGGCCACGGCACCAAACACGTAGACGGTGCTGCGCTCCGGCACCATCACCACATCATCGGGGGCTAACTGCATGTTTTTATCCAACTGCCCCTGCATGACCTCTTCAAGGTTTACCACAAACCGCTCCTCGCCCCGATACACCTGCACGCGGCTGAGGTCCGACTGCGGCGTGACTCCCGCCAGAGTTACCACCCGCAGCAGGTCCCGCTGTTCTACGTTCTGCAGGTCCATTACGCCTGGCTGGGCCACCGAGCCCACGATCAGCAGGTTCAGCGGAGGCATCTCGGGAAGCAGCAGCACGTCGCCCGCGGAAAGTTTCACATTCTGTGTCTGGTCGCCCCGCTCCCACAGGGCCTGCAGATCCACCCCTCGCACTTGCCCGCTTGCCGAGACCACCTGCGCCTTGGCCAGGTCCGCCTGTGCAGTGAAGCCGCCCGCTTGCGCCAGGGCCTCCAGCACGCTCACCGGCTCGGCGCTGCGGAAGGACAGCGGCTTCGCCACCTGCCCGACCACAGAGATGCTGTCCACCTGCGGCACTACCAGTGCGTCTCCGGGTTGCAGGTAAACGTTCTGGCTGGTGTCGCCAGCTTTGAGCAGGGCGGCTAAGTCTAGGCTGGTGGTCTCTCCGTTCTCATGGACAAGCAGGGCCTTGGACAGAGCGGCCTCTGCGGTGAGCCCGCCTCCTACCCGCGCTATCGCATCGAGCACCGACACCTTCTGTCCCAGCGGCAGCAGAGCGCTCCCCGGCGTCTTGACCTCCCCCAGCACCGCGATGCGGTCCTCCAGGCGCGGCACGTAGATGACGTCGCCGTAGTGGATCTTCTCCTGCACCGCCACCGGCTGGCCGGTGCGCAGCCCGCTCAGGTCCAGAGTGATAGGCGCCTGCCCCGGATGGGTCACCTGCACCTTGCGCAGGTCCGAGGTATCCAGCGTCCCCGCGACGGCCAGCGCGTCCACGATCCCGGCGCCGAAGTGCAAGTTGACCGGCCCCTGCACCCCCACGTAACCCAAAACGTAGGCCTTGCGAACCGAGTCCACCTCGCTGATCCCCACCACCACACGCGGGGCTCGGAGGATGCCGCCCAGTTTTTGAGTGAGGACTTTGCGAGCCTGTTCCAGGGTCAGGTCTGCCACTGTGACCTGCCCTACCATGGGCAGAATAATGGTCCCCGCCGGGCCGACCGGATACAGCTTGGACAGTTCGGGTTCCCCGTAGACCTGCACCATCAAGGCATCGCCCGGGCTGATAGTGTAGTCCGGTCCTACCAGGTTAGCGCCACTGGGCAAGGCGCCGGCGATCGCCAGGCAGAGAAAGGCGGTGACGAGGGCGGCGACTCTTCTCGGCATAGGCATGGCTGGCTCCTGGTCTGCAGGTATCGGCGTGTGCGTGGCCGGCCGGTCCCACACAACCGTGCATTATACCCTTTTTGCTCACCATGTCGAACTCCCGGACACAAGAAATCACCCCCTAAACGCCCCTAGCAGGTTTGACAGCGGCAACTGCGGGTGCAATAATCCTCTGGCAGTCAGTCCACCACTCGTGCCAGGAGGAATGACCATGCGCCCGCGCAGTCTCTACCCGCTGTTTGCTCTGCTGCTGGGCTGCCTGCTGCTTGCGGTCCTGGCCGGATGCGGCGGCGGCCGCCGCCTGATCAGCAAAGATCAGGAAATCAGCATGGGCCGGCAGGCTGCCGACCAATTCGAGAGGGAAAACGGCGGCCAGAGCACCGACCCGGCCGCCGTCCAACTCGTGAGCCGCATCGCCGCCCGCCTCGTCCCGGTCACCAAGCCTCCCGACTATCCCTACGATATCCGCGTGCTCAACAATCGGGAGATTAATGCCGTCGCCTTCCCCGGCGGGCGCATTTACGTTTTCAGCGGGTTGATCAAGCACTTCGACTCGAACCCCGACAAAATTGCGTGGGTAGTTGGCCATGAGGCGGCCCATGTTGCCCGCCAGCACGCTGTCCGCCGCGTGGAGCGGCAGCTGGGCTATGAGGCCATCATCGCCCTCATCTTCAACAAGGGCGACGCCCCGCAGATTGCCGGCGCGGTCGCCAGCCTAATGCTATTGGACTACGGGCGCGACAATGAACTGGAGGCGGACCGCTACGGCCTGACCTACGCTCATGCCGCCGGTTACGATCCCACCGCCGCGCTCGCCGTGCTGCAGGGCTTCCAGGACCTGCAGAAACACAAGCCGAGCAACTTGGAGATCATGTTCATGACACACCCGGGCGAGGACACCCGCATCAACCACGTCCGGGACTACCTGAAGAACCAAGGGTGGCGCGGCGCCTATTATCAGCCGTAAGCCTCCTGCCGACCAGGAGTGGGGCGACTGCCTGCACGGGCTACTTTCTCCCTGTTGCTGTTGGCCGACTTCGATGACCCCCAGATCGGTGAGCAAGTCCTCGGCCAGGCCGAGGGACTGACGGATCGCGGTCTGGCGGTGACCGTAGTTGGCTCCCTCACCCGTCGGGAGCAGGACCGGCTCGGGCGCCGCCTGATTCGGTGGGCGCGACTCGAACTCGGCTCGGAACCGCACGAGGCCGTGCACCGGCGGGCGGCGGAGCAGTTGCGGCGGCTGCTGGCTAGCCGTCCGTTCGATGTCGTCCACGTTCACGGCTACCTGCCTCTGACCGTGGCGGTCGCCGCGGGGGCTGGCCGGCCACCTGCCGGGTCTCCCCGTCTGGTAGCCAGCCTCTACAGCGTTCCCCGTCCGTCCTCGCTTTGGAGCCGCTGGCGGCAGCGCAGGAGCCTGCGCCCTTTGCTCCTTGCTTGCACCCGCATACTGCTCTCCTCTCACGCGGACCGCGAGGCCCTGGCCGCTCTCGCCGGGCCGCTGACCGGCCGCATGGAGGTTCTGTATCCTACGGTACTCCCGGGGGGGCGGCCCAGCGGGGTGGAGACAGGATTGCTCCGACGCCGCTTAGGGCTGAGCGGTCATGCCGCGGTGATCGGGCTGTCCACTACCTTCAGCGACCGTGAGTACGAGGTCTTCCTTCAGGCCGCCGGGCAAGTGCAAGCGGATCTGCCCAACGTGGAGTTCGCCTTCCTCGGGGAGGGGCCGCTGCGCGCAGTCGCCGAGCAGGCTGCGCACCAGGCCGGCCTAGGCGGCGCCTGCATCTTCCTGGGTCGCCCTCGCAGTGTAATTGAGGCGCTCAGCGTCCTGAATGCCTTGGTGGTGCTAAGCGACTCCGGAGCGGCCCATCTGCACGCCCTGCAGGCTCTGGCCTTCGGGATGCCGGTGATCGCTGCGCGGGTGGGCGCCCTCAGCGAGTTGCTGGAGCCGGTGCCGCTGGCCCATCTGCTGCCGCCGGGCGATGTTGCCGGCCTCGCCCGCTCCCTCGCTGTGGCCTTGCATACCATCCCCTCCCAGGCCAGCCTGCTCGACCACGAGAACGAAGCCGAGCGCGTCCCGAGCCTCGAGCAGTTCCTGGTCAGCCGCGATTACTGGGACCTGGACCAGCCCTGGACCCGGGGGGCAACGCGCCCGGTGGTTCGTCAGACCGGCCTGGCCAAGGGCCTGGCTCGCTACCAGCCCGAGGTCGTCCTCGACCATCTCCTGGAGATCTATTCCCGCGTGCTGGCTGGCTAGGCGCTCCCTGTTCTCCTCTCTGACGGTCGCACGCGCCCGCCCACTCTGGGAAGGCGTGTGGCTTTCCCGTCGCCCGGCGCCGACGACTGAACCGACAGGCTGCCACCTCCGTCTATATGAGTGAAAGACAGCCGGACATGCCGCTCTTGGCGTGACCGGCGAAACTCTGTAAGAATGAGGAGGGATCACGATGTCGCTGATACGTTGGCAACGACCGCGCACAATGCTGTCACTGATGGACGATATGGACCGTCTTTTCCGGGACCTGGCCCGCGCTCCCTGGTCTTTGCTGCAGGGGACTGACTTTGAATGGGGCCCGGCTGTGGATGTCTACGAAACCGACGACGAGGTGGTGGTCAAGGCCAGCGTGCCCGGCGTGGGCAAGGATAACCTGGAGGTCAACGTTACCGATGAGGCCCTCACCCTGCACGGCGAAACCAAGAGCGAGCAGGAGGTCAAGGAAGAGGGCTACTACCGCCGCGAGATCCGCAGCGGCAGCTTCCATCGGGTGATCCCTTGGCCCAGCAGCGTTGACACCGATTCGGTGAAAGCCAAGTTGGAAGACGGGATTCTGGAAGTCCGGGCCGCCAAGACCGAGAAGGCCAAGGGAGGCAAGAAGATCGAGGTGAAGTAGGCGACAGCCGTGGGGCCGCGGCCGGTCCGCTCGGCCCTCGCCTCTTATTGGTAAGAGCCACTGGCAGGTAGCACGAGCGCCTCTCTTCATGAGGGGCGCTCTTATGTTAAGAGACAAAAGCCCCCGCCGCCTCCCGCACCCGCTCGAAAGCCAGGGAAACGGCGGATCTTGCTGGCTCATCCGAGCGCGGAGTTATCCCCTCACCTCCCCCGCCTCGAGCGCCGCTTGCCACAATTCCTCAAACATGGGGCCGGCCCGGTCATGCGAGCGGATGGTCGGCTCCGCGACCAGCGCCCGCCGCAGCCCCTCCCGGTCGCCCCGTACCGCCGCGTCTACCGTCAGTCGCTGGTGCTCACCGATCGCATGATAGAGGCCGTAGAGGGAGTCCGGCACCGCGTCCACCGCCAGCGGTTCGATGCCCCGCCGACTGATGAGCGCGTGGGCTTCCACCGGCGCCTCTGCCATAATCCCCAACACATGCCCGGCGTTGGGATAGGTCACCGCCAGTTCGGTCGCCTGGTCCCGAAGCAGCGCCAGCATCACCTGCGCGCCGATGTCCCCCGAGGGGCCCGCCTTATAGCCGGCCAGCGCCGGTTGCTCCCAGAAGTTCTCGATCCGCTCTTGGGCAGCCAGTTGAGCCGCCTGCGCCACCGCTCCCTGCTGGCGGGCCGCCCGCTGCGCCTCCGCCGGCGTCTGCGCGTAGTGCTCCCGCATCTCCCCGACCCAGCGGTCATGGAACCAGTAGTGGTACTGGTGCCCGTTGTTCAGGGGCAGCCTTCCGTACAGGTCG
>CALFVE010000163.1 GCA_937928475.1 uncultured bacterium
GCTGCCGCCGTCGCCGCCGTCGCCGCCGGAGGGGCCGCCGCGCGGCACATACTTCTCGCGGCGGAAGGCCACCATCCCATCGCCACCCTTCCCCGCGCGCACTATGATTTCGGCCTGGTCAATAAGCATGGTAGTCTGGAATGGGAGGTCGAGCGCCGGTAGTCGCTAGTGGGCGGACGCCGGTGCACTGCGGTAGATGGCACGCTTGCGGTTTGTTTCTGCTCACCACCGACTACCGACCACCGCCCCCCGACTTCCCCAAACGCAACTGCCGCCGTCTGGGCGACGCCGGCAGTCGGTAGCCTCTTCAATTGTGAGGCCGAGTCCTACTCGGCCGCTGGCAGCACGTGCACCTGCCGCTGCCCGCCGGCGCGCACCACGAAGTGCACCACCCCCGGCGCGGTCGCGTACAAGGTGTCATCTTTGCCCCGGCCGACATTCTGGCCGGGATGCATTTTGGTCCCACGCTGGCGGACAATGATAGTGCCCGCCTTGACGATCTGCCCACCGTGAGCCTTCACGCCCAACCGCTTAGATCGGCTGTCCCGACCGTTCTTGGTACTCCCCATTCCTTTCTTGTGCGCCATCAGCGCTCACTCCTCTCGCGGCGCCCCTCGGAGCCGCCCTCTAGGAGGCAGGTCTTGCCCGGCGTCTCCCCCAGTCCCCACGCCACGCGACGCTACGACTTGCCGCTAGACAACAATCTCGTCAACCCGGATGGCAGTGAAGTCCTGCCGATGACCGGCCTGCTTCTTGTAGTGCTTCTTGCGCTTGTACTTGAAAATGCGCAGTTTTGGTCCCCGACCATGCTCCACCACCGTGCCCACCACCTGTGCGCCGTTCAGATACGGTGCACCCACCTCGATCTCCTCCTCCCCGCGCACCGCCAGCACCTTGTCAAAGGTGACGGTTTCCCCAGGCTGAGCCGAGAGCCGCTGAAGCCGGAGTACCGCGGCCGCCTCGGCCCGGTACTGATGCCCACCGTGTTCGAATATCGCGTACATGAGCGCTAGCCTTCCCAAAAAGCAACCACGCAGAATGCCGTACAGCCGCCCCGGTTGGGGTGGCTGTGCGCTGCTATTGTAGGGTGAACTCGCCAATAAGTCAAGGAAAATCGGCGGCGACCAGCAATCGGCAAGCAAGAGAGGCAGCGCGCAATAAACGGCGGACGCTCGGTCACCCCGCAGCACGAAAGAGGACTGTCACGTTTGACAAGGCAGGAGAGATTGGGTATTCTTGCCGGTCGGCTCCGCCCCGTGTGCCGGGCGGCTGCTGAAAGCGCAGGAGGTTCGTCGTCATGCCGATCATGGACAGTAGCACGGGAGAAGTGGTTCGCCGCTTCTCCCTCCCAGAACTGAAAGACAAGGCGCAGGAGATGCGCGCCTGGGCCATGACGGCGATCTGTGCGGCCAACTCCGGCCATCCCGGTGGCTCGCTTTCCATCATGGATGTGGCGGCGGCCCTTTACCTGGAACATCTTCGCCACGATCCGCGCCACCCCGACTGGCCGGAGCGGGACCGGGTTTTCTGGTCCGCCGGGCACAAGGCCCCAGCGCTGTATGTGTCCCTGGGCATGGCCGGATACTTCGATGAGCGGCCTGTGACCCTGTTCGGGCAACCGGTGCCCGGGCTGGAGGACCTCCGAGGGATCGAGCAGGTGGTGCTGCTGCGGCGGCTGGGCTCCGGCTTCGAGGGACACCCCAACCGACTGCGGCTTCCGGGAATTGAACTGTCCTCCGGATCGCTTGGCCAGGGCCTGGGGGCGGCCGTCGGCTCGGCCCTGGCGGGGCGCCTGGCCGGCAAAGACTACCACGTCTACTGTATCATGGGCGACGGGGAGCAGCAGGAGGGCTCCATCTGGGAAGCCGTCATGGCCGCCGCTCATCACCGCCTTGAGAACTTGATCGGCATCGTTGACCGCAATCACCTGCAGATTGACGGCTGCACCGACGAGGTGATGCGGGTCGAGCCGCTAGCCGACAAGTACCGGGCCTTCGGCTGGAACGTCCTTGAGATTGACGGACACGACATGCAGGCCATCCTGACTGCTCTCCGCCAGGCGACAGAGCACGAGGGCGGCCCCACGGTGATTTTGGCAGAGACAGTGAAAGGCTGTGGTGTAAGTTACACGGCGGGCGTCTGTGGCTACCACGGAGTGGCGCCGAAAGACGGCATCTGCGGGCCGGAATCACTGGAAACGGCTCTCGCCGACCTGGGCATGACCGAGGTGATCAGCCCGGGGCGGCGGGCGCGCCTCTGGGCGGCGCTCGAGCGCTACCAGCAGGCTGTGGACGACTACGTCGCGGCACGTCTTCCCAGGTTTTCCCGAGATTACTGGTGGAACCGGGATTCGCGCATGGCGGTGAACATGGACGCTACCCGCAACGGTTTCGGGCGAGCGATTGCGGAATTGGGCAGCGACGAGCACTACGCAGCCCTGGGTAGCGACATCACCGAGTCCATCCGCATGGACTGCTTCTATCGTCCCGACGGCCGCACCTCGCATCCGGACCGCCGACGCCGATTCTTCAGCATGGGTATTGCGGAGGCCAACGCCACCTCTGTCGCGGCGGGCCTGGCCAAGGAGGGCTTTGTGCCTTTCATCGGGTCCTACGGGGTATTCATCACTGGCCGCAACTGGGATCAACTGCGTACCACAGTCGCCTACAACCAACTCAACGTGAAGATCGCCGATGCCCACGGCGGCGTTTCGGTCGGTCCAGATGGGGCGACCCACCAGGCACTGGAAGAGATCTTCTTGGTGACGGCGTTGCCCCACTTCACCATGGTGGTGCCCTGCGACGCTCTGGAAACCGAGAAGGCGACGCGGGCCATCGCTGAAATCACCGGGCCGGCAGTGGTGCGCTATGCGCGGGAAGCCACGCCGGTGGTGACGCGGCCGGAGACCCCTTTCGTACTGGGCCAGGCCAACGTGATTCGCTTCCGCGGCGAGGCGGAGAGCTTCGCCGAGGCTTTCGAGACGATTCCGGCCAGCGAGTATCCGGGAGAGAACGAGGACTTGGCGATTATCGCTTGCGGGCCGATGGTGCCGGAGGCGATGCGGGCCGCGTGGATTCTGAAGGAAGAGCAAGGCCTGGAGACCCGGGTGGTGAATCTGCATACGGTAGCGCCGCTGGATGTGGCGGCGGTAGCTAGCGCGGCGGCAGACACAGGCGTGGTGCTCACTGCGGAGGAGCATCAGGTAGGCGGCCTGGGCAACCTGGTGGCCGCCGTCTTGTGCGAAGCGAACCTCGATCGCGTGGTGCGGTTCCGGCGGATTGGGGTGCCACATACCTTCGGGGAGTCTGGCCAGCCCTGGGAGTTGATCAAGTACTTTGGGCTGACAGGAGAGCACCTGGCCCAGGCGGCGCTGGAGATGGTGGGTAGTCGGTAGTCGCCGGTCGGGACCGGGCAGCACGGACGGAAAGACGAGGACCACGCGCGGGCGGGAAGGACGAATTACAGGTTGTATGTGGAAGAAGCAATGGGCGGCTACGAGGAAATAGAACATGCCGCGGACTACGCCCTGCGCGTGTGGGGCTCTGACCTGCGAGAGATGATCGAGGCCGCGGGGCGGGGACTCGTTGACCTGATCTCGGACCCGGAGCGA
The DNA here is from genome assembly GCA_937928475.1 of uncultured bacterium. Taxonomy (GTDB): domain Bacteria; phylum Armatimonadota; class Zipacnadia; order Zipacnadales; family Zipacnadaceae; genus Zipacnadum. The sequence goes on from CALFVE010000163.1 coordinate 3,611, forward strand.
CCGCTGGCAGAGCGCTGGGAGGAGTACGAGATCCATGCAGAGGACGCGGCCGGGCTGGTGGTGCGCGCGCTGCGCGAGCTGCTGTATTGCCTCGATGCCGGCTGGGCGCCGGTGGGCTTCCAGGTGCTGAGCGCCCAGGAAACGCCGGCGGCGGCCAAGTGCCGGGCCGGGCTGGCTCCGCTAGCAAAGGCGCGCAAGCACCTGCATCGGCACGTGAAGGCTGTAACCTATCATGACCTGCGCATCCGACAGGGAGCGGAAGGGCTGAGCATGGTGGTGACCTTCGACACATGAGGTCGCCGCAGAGGAGCCGCACTATCCCGGAAACGAAGGGAATGCGGGTTGGTCAAACACGGGGCCTCCGATAGAGTGGTTGCCACCAACCGACGGGCCTTCCACGATTACTTCGTGGAGGACCGGTTGGAGGCTGGGATCGCGCTGGCTGGCTCGGAGGTGAAATCGGTGCGGGCACACCAGGTAAGCCTCCAGGAGGCCTTTGTCGAGGTGCGAGACGGAGAGGTCTGGGTGCGAGGGATGCGGATCGCGCCCTACCAGGCGGGTAGCGCGCACCAGGAGCCACCTCCTGGCCGCCCGCGCAAACTGCTGTTGCGCCGCCGGGAAATTGCCTCCCTCGAGCGCCGCGTGCGGCAGAAGGGCTATACTTTGATCCCGCTGCGTATGTATTTCAACGATCGTGGGTATGCTAAGGTCGAGATCGGTCTCTGCCGGGGCAAGCGTCTCTACGACAAACGCGAGGCGATAAAGGAAAGAGACGAGCGACGGCGAACTGAACGGGCACTGGCGGAGCGGGGCAAGTAAGGAGAAGGCCGCGAAGCAAGACGGGAGGTGAGCAGTATGCCTGACATCCTAGTCGTAGACGACGAGCCGGCCATATGTACCGCGCTGAAAATGAGCCTGGAGGCCCGGGGGTTCGAGGTCACTACCGCGCTCACCGGCCGGGAGGCGCTGCGGGCTTTGTGCCAACGCAGCGGGAATGGGGAGTTGTATGATGCCATCATCCTGGATATTGTGATGCCCGACATAGACGGTTGGGAGGTCCTGCGGGCCGTGCAAAGCAACCCGCTGTGGAAGGGCATGGCGGTCATCGTCATCTCGGGCTTTGCCAGCGATCCCCGCGACTACTCGCAGGTCACGCGGTTCAATGCGGTGTTGGTGGAGAAGAAAGACGACTTCACCGAGGTGGTAGGGCAACTGCTCGAGCGGCTGCTAGCGGCCCGAGCACGTACTGTGCATGGGTAGGATCCGCAAGTAACAGCGAGCAGAGGGAACCCACGGCGGGCGGTGCGCAAGCGCCGCCCGCGTTGCCGTGTACACACGGCTGCGCCGATCAGCTAGGAGATAACAGAGGATATGAACACATACCATCGTGTGCGCATCATTGCCGAGGGCGGCCACAACGCCACCGTCGGTGAGGTCCCGGCGATCCTCGCCCGGAGAATCCGCCAGCGGAGCGCTGTGCCGGTTCAGGTAGCGGCAGGCCCAGCGCAGGCCGGGGAAATGCAGGTGCACCTCGCTATTGCCCCAGATAGCGCGGAGGGCTTCAGGATTGAGTCGCGGGAGCAGGGCGTGCGCATAATCGGTTCCGGGCAAGCGGAACTGCTCGCCGGTGTGGGGAGGTTTTTACGCGACGCGCGGCTTGGCGAAAGGGAGATCGCGCCGGGGACTTGGCGAGGGGAGTCAAGCCCCGACTGCCCCGTGCGGGGAATCTACTGCGCGCTCAACAACAACTGGTACTCCTGGGCGCCGCGGGAGGAGATTGAGCAGTACGTCGAGGACCTGGCGCTGTGGGGGATCAACACGATTGTCACCTATCCGGCGATGGGCGAGGAGAGCACGCCCGACGGTGCGCCCGGCCGTCGGGAGCGGAGCCGGGAGTTGCTCCAGGCGGCGCGGCGGGTGGGGATGAAGACCGGCCTGCTCATCTCGCCCAACACCGGCCCAAGCAGCGCCCCGGAAGACATCCGAGCGGAGCCCTTCCCGGACACGGACCCGCCCCGCCGCGGCTTTGCAGGAACGCTGATCTGTCCCAGTCGCCTGGAGGGACTGGCCTATCTCTCCGGACTGCTTGCACAAAGCCTCGACGATTACCGCGACCTGGGACTCGACTACGTGGTGTCCTTCCCCTACGACTGCGGGGGTTGCGGCTGCCGGCAGTGCTGGCCCTGGGGCGCCCGCGGATACCTGAAAATCTGCCGGGAACTGGCGGGGCTGACTCGGCAGCGGTATCCCCACTGCCAGTTTCTGCTGGGAACCTGGTGCTTCGACGTGCGGGAGGAATGCGATGGCGAGTGGGAGGGCCTGGCGCGCGAACTGGCGCGGGACGCCGGCTGGGTGGACGCGATCATGGCCGACGCCCATGAGGACTTCCCGACCTACCCGCTGGAGCTGGGCGTGCCCGGTGGTCTGCCGCTCCTGAACTTTGCCGAGATCAGCATGTGGGGGCGGTTCCCCTGGGGAGGGTACGGCGCGAACCCGCTGC
>CALFVE010000164.1 GCA_937928475.1 uncultured bacterium
TATGGCTGTAGCGCAACTTGCCCCAGCCCCACTTGCGCTCTTCAGGCATCTGCTTTACCGGGTCCACCAGGAACGCGAACTCGAGCGTGCGAGGGGCACGCAGGGAGGTGGGAGCAGCGAAGAAGTTGAGGATGAGTTCAAGACCTTGGTCGGAGCGGAAGAGTTCGACTGCGGGCTTGTCGTCGGACATAGTCCAGTCGCGGTTCTCGTCGGCGAACCACCAGAGGCCCTTGTCGCCGTTTCCCACGAAGACGATGGGACAAAAACTGCCCCAACCGTCGAGAGGCAGCAATTCGGCACTGCTCCAGACCCGACCCTGGCCGGAGGGGATAGCCCCGAACTTGTTGCCCCGGCGTACGTCGCCGGCGCGCTGGACGTAGAGGGTGTCGGCAGCCGGCCACAGGGGGAGGCGCAGCGCAAGGCTGTCGAAGTCGGCGCCGCCGGCCGGAGGAGTGAGCGTCAGCCGCACATTGTACCAACCGTCGTACTCCAGGTAACTGCTCACCCGGTAGTTGGCGGAACCGAGTTTGCCGGTGGCGATGAGATCCACGCGCCCGGGGCTGTTTTTTTCCACCCTGCACTCAGCATCGGAGACAGACACTGGTTGGCCTTTCTCGCTGGCGATCAGTTGCATGGGTGCGGTGAGGATCGGCTCGGGGCCGGCCCCCTGGCCGGCAACGATCTTAGCGAGCAACCCGTCACTGCCCACGGAGTATTGCCTAGCCCACACGGAGAAGTCCAAGCCCTTGGCTTCGATGGCGGTGAAAGGAGGAATGACGCGGTCCGAAACCCCTAATTTGTTACCTTCCCACTCGTAGTGACGGCGGACAAAGTCTATTTTGCGCGAGCCTACGACGGATTTGCCGTCCGCGCCGAGGAGTTCCATCTCCGCCACATAGTCGCCCTCGGGCAGGTCCAATCCCTTGACGATCGTCTGGCCGCCTTTGTCCTTGATGGACGCAGTGGCGCTGGAGACGACGCGACCGGAGCCGGCCTGCTTGACAGTGACCTTGAAGGCGCTGGCCTGAGCCACTTTCTCGTCCAGGCCAAAGAAGTCGAGGTCAACCGCGGTCTTGGCTACCCCGTAACTGGGCCAGTAGGCGAAGGACCAATCGAAATCGCCTTTGGGACGCTGTGCCAGCCAGGGCGCGATATGCTGGTTGTAGTACGCTTCGGTCAGTTTGATGAGGGGAGCCTGAAAGCGATACAGAATCCGCGTCTCCGGTTCGCCGTCGGGCCCGGGAGCCGGGTAGGTGGCAACAATCTCCAGGCGGTTGCCGGTGTCGGTTAGGGGAAGATCGCCAGTGAAACTGACCGGCCGGGCCTCCCCCCGCTTTGCCGTTTCCTGCTTGGTCTCGTCAAAGAGGGTCTTCCCAGCGCCGTCGGTGACTTTCACTTGCACGGTGACGGGAAGGGGGTTGTCAGTCTGCCCGCTGAGTTCGAACTTGAGGTCCATCTTCCCACGCACTAGGTCGTTGCAGTCGAGGAAGCGGAAGACAGGAGCAGCGCGGTCAAAGGTGACCTCGCCGAACTTGTCCCAGGCCATCCAGGTCTCCCCTACCCAGCCGGCGAAGTAGATGCCCCCGGGAGCGTCGGCGCGCAGCAGTTGCAGGACCCAAGTCAAGCCGTCCAGGCTCTTGACGTCGAAGGCGCGAAGGTCCGCCGCGATTTCCAAGTCCCAATACTCCTTGGTCACGCCCGACTGCCAGCGACCCGCAAAGGACCAGGCCCCCTCGGTACCAGGAGTGCCGTTGTAGAACCACTCGTCCTGGAAGCCGGTCTTGGCGTTGGCCATGATCTTGTAGAAGCCGCGGCCGGGAAAGGTGGCGCTGTCCCGGTCCTTGGCAATCTGGATTTCCACGTGGTCGTCCCAGAGGATGATGTTGCCGGGGTCGCTGCCTTTCGCCTTGGCTAGGGGCCAGCCGCCGGGCGGGTTGGGCGAGCGCATCGCTAGGTAGAGGTACTTGTCGTCGTAGCCCACGTACCAGACCACTTGCTGAATCTGGGGCACCAGGCTTTGATATATCCCGCCCGCGGTGCCCCAGGTCACCATGCCGGTGAGGGCCGCGCAGCGGCCGTATTCCTGAGGCTCGATGACGCCGTCTATGGTTGGTGGAGTATCACCCACAAAGGGGATGACGGCCTGAGGATATGTGTAGGGAGGCAGGTCGGCGGCATAAGCCGCTCCGACGGTCCCCAGGGCGAGAAGGAGAGTTGCCAGAAGAATTGCGCTTTGCGTTTTCATCAGGCGCTTCACTCCTTGAAGGGGTAGTGGCCCGCGTGCTCATTCGACCACCAGGCGCGGGTCGTCCAGGAAGATGAAGTGGAAGAGGTAGCAGTCGGCCAAGTGCACACTGAGCAGGACGGATTGCCCGGCCCAAGGCGTCAGGTCCGCCGCATGGGTCTGAGGCTCGTTTTCCTTGCCCTGGAGCTTGTCTCGCAGGATCTCGCGCCCGTTGACGCGAACGATCAGGTTGGCGGTATTCCCCGGATGGCCGAAGCGACTGGAGAACCGCAGCATCAGTTTCTTCCCCTCGGGCACCTGTGGCAGCGCAAAGAGCCAGTCCATGACCCCTTCGTGCTGCCAGTGGGGCATGATCTGAATCACGTTGCGGCCGGGATCGTTGCGCACCTGGCGTCCTGCCGGGATCGGCTCGCGCAAGCCCTCGCGGGTCAGATAGGCGAAGTGTGCAACCGGGTCGGCCCCCAAGCGCAGGATCAGGCCTTCGGCGTCAGGAGCAGGCAGGGCGCGTGGCTCTAGGGGAGACACGGCGATCACCCCCGGCGTCTCGGCGGTGAGGCGGTAGCGAATGCGGCCCTGCTCGTCGCGGCTGAGGGCAGTCAGCGGCACCTGGGCCCCAGCGGCGAAGGCGGACTTCAGTTCGTGCCTCGTGATGATCTCGACTTCCCCCTGATGCGGCTGGCCGTCCGCGGACTTGAGGTCGAGCACAAGCGTGCCATCGGGATAGGGACGGGAGCGCTCGATGATGGTCTGTTCGGGAAGCGCGCGAACCTCCCAGTCGGTGATGCGCGGCGCGGCGACATAGAAATAACTGTTCTCGGGATCGAGACCCAGCGCCGTAGCGCCGCGGTAGGCTACCCAGCCTTCCAGTCCAGTGTCGGGCGTGAGTTCCGCGGTATTGCGGCCCTTAATGCGCCAATACACCAACTCTGGCCCCGCTGGCGTGATTTTCACGAAGCGGCCCTCATCAGCGGTCTCGCCCAGTACCCGATACTCATTGCCAGCCTCATCTCGGTAGTAGGCCTTCACCTGGGGATCCCAATCATCGGGATAGATCGGCTTCATGCCGGTGCGGCACCAGAGATGGGCGCGATAGGTGCAGAAGTGCTGGCTGAGGCTGTAGTCGGTGATGGAGTCAGGCGGGAGGGGCGGCTCGGCAGTCCAGCGGGTGAGGCGGCCGATGACCTCGTCGAAGGCCGCAAGTTCTGTGCTGTTGATAAAGGCGGTGTACACGAAATCATTGAATAGGCAACCTACGATGGGGTGGACGTGGCGCTGGCGAGCCAGGGCAGAGCCCGGCCAGAAACTGTCGAAGCCCACCGAGCCGAAGTCCACCACCGTGGCATTGGCCTCGTTCAGGTATTCGCAGTCCAGGAAGGCCCCCGGCACGGCCTGTTTGATACGCCGCATCAGTTCGACTTGCCCCTCGCAATCGCTCTTGCCGTCAATCATGCCGAAAGCGCCGTTGGGTTCGCCGGCGGCGCAGTCCATATAGAAGCCGGTGATGCCGAAGCGCTCGTAGGTCTGCTTAGCCCAGTCTACGATGAGATCCTGCCAAGGCTTAGCGGCGCAGTTGACGGCAAAGGCGCCGGCGGCGTCCGGTCCGGGAGGGTCTTTGATGGTTCCGGCCATCCAGTCGGGGTTGATGGCCGGAATAATGCGGTAGGGCCAGTAGCGCGGGGCCCAGGGATGGTTCTTGTTCATAAGGTGAATGTTCAGATAGACGATGGGGTGGGAGCCGACCTCCTGGAGCTTGGGTAGAACATTCTTCATCTGGTCGCTGAGTTCCGGACCTTTCTCGATGTCCTCCGGGAAGAGGCCGCTATCCACGCCGGGGCCGGCCTTGGGCTGCACCTTCCAGATCTGCGGCGCCAGAAAGATGGTGCGGGGGCCGAACTCCGCCGGGGGAGGAAAGGGCCAGGAGACGGCCCAGCGAATGTTTTTCAGCCAGGCAGGTTGGCGCTTCTCCAAGGGCTGGACCTTGAACGTCGTCGCCCACCAGTTGCGAAAGGCCTTGGCGGGCAGGACCCAGGAGCCCCGGTAGACGTTGATGCGAATCGGGCGGGACTCGGCGCTGGTCCATTGGTCAAAGGGAGCCTCATTATGGCTCTCGAACAGTACATCAAAGGAATCGGGATTGTTGCGGAGATGTAGGTAGCGGGGGCGGAAGCGAGGGTCCGCCATCCACAGGCCGACGCTGCCCCGCTCGCCCTGGGCAATGATCAGGGAGGCGATCCATGGCGCGGGCCACTTGGCGCTGAGGATCTGCCATTCCAGGTCCTTGGGGCGGTGATGGCTGCCCTCGCAGATGGGCCAGATGAAGTCGAGGTCGCGGGAGAAGTTGGCCATGAGGAAGCCCACCCCCAGCGTGCCCTTACCGGCCCCGCTGCCCAGGGCCTTGACGGCCAGGTCGCCGCTGCCGGGCAGCATCTCCAAATCGAGGCTGAAGGTCTCCTCGGGGAGATCACGGTCGGGATTGAAAGCACGCAGGCCCTTCCAGGTGGCGACGACGTGATTCGCTGTGATCTGCCTGAGCGTGACCGAGGAGGCGGAAGTAGGATGGTGGACATAGGACCACTGAGTGCCCGTGGAATAGCTGCCCAGCCAAGGGTGGGTGGAATCAATCTGCTGCTTGATCTGCGCGTCGCCGTCGAGCGGGTAGACGCTGAGGCCGTGCAGCATCGTAGGGAGCCGCTGCTCCAACTCCGCCGAGCGACGGGCGTAGGTCTCTCCGGTGAGGAGATTGCGTAGCGAGGTGAGGGCGCCGTACTCGAAGGTCATTTCGTAGCGGTCGGTCTTGACGCGCAGGATTTGGCCTTCGAGAGTGAAGGGCCCGGCGGCCGCGGCGGCGGGGGCGGCCGTCGCAAGCACGAGGGCGAAGCAAACAGCGAGTGAGATTCTAGACATCGGCTCATTACCTCCCGGCGAACACCACAGGGAATGGCGAGACACCAGCAATTCAGCCAGCACACCTTGCGGGCGGAGGCGGAGAGAGGCAACCGTCGGCGCGGAGCGCCTCCCGAAGGGCCTCCAAGTAGGCCGTGCCGTAACGTTCTTCGGGTAACAGGTACATGCCTTCGGTCCACTCGTTCCAAGCGTTGAGGAAGATGGCGCGCGGCTCCGGATTGCCAGCCGCCTGGCGCAGCGCAAGGCGGCAGAGATAGCCGAACTTGTCCGGCGTGTTGTCCACCACGATCGGCTCGTAGCCCAAAGCGCGGAAGTCCATGGGCAAGGTAAGCCCTCGATGCCAGCGGGGAGTCACGTCGCAGCCCATGGTTACGACCGGATGGTGCGGGACGCCCCATTTCTCGATCTCCCGCCAGCAGTGCTGGTGAGACACGATCACCTCATCATAAGGCACCACCGGCATCTCGTCGGGCAAGGTGGAGTAAGCAGGCGTTCGTACGATATTATAGGCAAACACGCTGCGGAAGCCCATCTTCTGCACACGCGGCGGGCGATCGTAACCGCAGCAGTAGAGGTTGTCGTCACAGCAACCGATATTGGCGACAAAGTACAGGCCGGGGAGGCCATGCTTCTGGGCGCGGGCGTCCATGCGCGCCAGAGCCTCGGCGGCGGCGGCATCGCCGCCCAGTTGCTGGGAAAAACCGTCAATGTCCCACAGAGCAAAATAGGGCCGCCCCTCGATACGCCAGTAACTGGGTTGAAAGAAGAAATGCTCGGAGCAGTAGTCCACCACCCGGTCGAGGTCCTCTGAGTAGTGCCGCTGAGGCAGCCAGATGCTTTGCCCCTGGTTGACACCGCGCGCGGCGTGCATGCCGGGGATACCGGTCACTGCCGGCCAGGTGCCCCAGGAGTGATTCGCCCACATGAGCGCGAATTTGAGGCGGCCCCGGTTAGCGGCCTGGAGGAAGCCGCGCTCCAGGGCCTCTTCCATCAGGCGCACGCCGCAGTACCAGTACCAGTCGAAGAGGAAAACGGTGATGCCGTGGTCGGCGGCGAGGTCAATCTCCCGAGCCGCCCAGGTCGGATCGCTCTCGTCGAAATAGCCCCAGGAAGGTACCTTGGGTTGGTGATGGCCGGGGAACAGGGGGCGGGCGGTTTTCAGCAGTTCCCACTCGGAGAAGTTCGGTCCATACCAGGCTTGGTAGTGATCGTTGACGTGCCAACTAGGGAAGTAGATAGCAACGACCTCGGTGGTCATGGGCAAACCTCAGGGGCGGGAGCTTGCTGCCTCCGAGACAATGATTCTGCGTGGCGGCCCGGGT
>CALFVE010000165.1 GCA_937928475.1 uncultured bacterium
GATGTGGTCTACCTTCTTTCCGGCCCTGGGCTTCATCACCTCCATGGGCACCATCACTGCCTTGTGGTACGGAGCGGCAGGCACGACCGCCACCGGTCAGCCTCTGCTCACCCCTGGTGATGTGCCTATGCTGATGGGCTATCTGGGCCAGTTCTACGGCCCGGTGGGGGGACTCGTGCGGGTCTATGACATCTTCAATCGTGCCCTGGCCGCCCTGGCTCGCATCTTCCAGATCCTCGACGAGGAGCCGGAGGTCCAGGATGCGCCCGACGCCCTGGAACTGACAGAGATTCGCGGGGCAGTAGACCTGGAAAACGTCACCTTCCGTTATAAGACCGGCGAGCTCGTGCTCAGGAACCTGACCGTCCACGCTGATCCCGGCGAGACCGTGGCCCTGGTGGGACGCAGCGGGGCCGGCAAGACCTCCCTGGTCAACCTCATCCCCCGCTTCTATGATCCCATCGAAGGGCGGGTGCTGGTGGATGGGATTGACGTACGGAAGGTGACCCAGCGCTCCTTGCGTCGGCACATGGCCATGGTGTTGCAGGAAACCTTTCTCTTCGACGGCACCGTCAAGGAGAACATCGCCTACGGCCGGCTCGACGCGACTGACGAAGAGATCCGGGCGGCCGCCCGCGCGGCCTACGCGGAGGAGTTCATCCTGGACCTCCCGGAGGGCTACGACACCCGGGTGGGGGAGCGAGGGGTGAAACTCTCCGGCGGGCAGCGCCAGCGCTTGGCCATCGCTCGCGCCCTTCTCGCGGATCCCCGCATTCTCATTCTGGACGAGGCCACTTCCCTGGTAGATACCGAGGCAGAGCAGAAAATCCAGGCGGCCCTGGACAACCTGCGGCGCGGGCGCACTGTCTTCGTCATCGCCCACCGTCTCTCCACCGTCCGCAACGCCGATAAGATTGTGGTGTTGGAAGAGGGAGAGGTCGTGGAGGAGGACACGCACGAGGCGCTGATGGCCCGCAACGGTCTGTACGCCGAGATGTACCAGCGGCAGTTCCAGTTGGGTATGTGGGAGAGCCCCGAAACCATGCGCGCCGCGGAGCCCGAGGCCCTGTAGTGCGCAGTGTGCTGCCCTCGCCCAAGTGCGCGTCTGGGCGCACGTCGGAGAGGGCGCCGGGGCGAGGCAGCAGAACGGCGGCGCAACGGAAGCACAACGAAAGCACGACGGAAGCCCAACGGCAGCATAGAGGCCCTACCGTAGGGCGCGAGTTCCCTCTCGCGCCGGGGGTGGCGGTACCTAGCTTCCCTCTCCCGCAAGGGAGAGGGGGCCGGGGAAGGCGGGCCCGCCTCAACTGAGACCGCGCTTGCACCATCGGAGGTGGTCAGCATGCGCTTTGCCTGGACCGTAACCCATCCGCGCGCCCTGCGCCAGATGCCACCAAACGAGCCGCCCTTCACCGGGCTCACCGTGATCCTGGGCCGCTGGGGGGGAACCCAGGCGCGCTGGGTGGAACATGCCTTCGCGGAGGGAGTGAGGCTCGGCCTCCAGCCACAGATGCTGCGTTTTTCCGGCTACGAGCCGGACTTGTCCTCCGTCGAGGAAACCGAGCGGCGGGAGGCGGTCCGGGTGCTGGCGGAGGTCATTGGCCTGGCCGAGCGGATAGGGGTGCCCCAGGTCTGCGTCCCGCCGGGCGGGGAGGTCTATGAAGACGAGGACCGCCAGCCGCGTTTGACCGCGCTGCTGCGCAGCCTAAACGAACTGTGGAAGCGTGCCTCACAGAAGGGTCGGGATCTGATGCTGGAAGTGCCCGTCCCCGGCCACCTCGGCGAGACCGGCGAGGAGATCGAGAGTGTGCTGCGCCTGGCAGACGCGGACCTCGGCCTGTGCTACGACGTGACCGCCTCCGTGGCGCCGCTAGGGGTGCGGGCGGCGGTGCGGCACCTCCGCGTAGCCGTCACCGAGGAGGCGGAACTGCTCACCCTGCGCGACGACCTCAGCCAGCTGGCCGCCGACTGGTTCGACGGCCCGGTCACGGTGGAAAGCATGTTCGCCAGAGGGTAGCGGCTCGGGTCGCGTTCAGTAACGGTGGCGCAGGCGTCTCGCCTGCGGCTGAACTGCCTGAATCTGGGCTTTTCAAGGTGTGCCGAGCCCGGTGCAGCGCGGCAGAAGGTGTTGCTGAACACAACGCGTGGTTTGGCCTCTCTCGAGGCGCTTTCTGGGCGCGCTGGCGAAAAGTGAACTTATGGAAGCGATGTCCCTGGCGCCCGCTATCGAGATCCGTCGCCTCACCAAGGATTACGGTCGCGTGCGCGCCGTGGATGACCTGAGCCTGCGCGTGGAATGCGGCCAGGTCTACGGTTTCCTGGGGCCGAACGGCGCCGGCAAGAGCACCACCATGCGCGTGCTTCTCGGGTTGATCCGACCCACGCGCGGGCAAGCATGGCTCCTGGGAAGACCCTGCGCCTCGGTGCAGGCTCGGGCCGCCGGGGTAGTGGGCGCGCTGGTGGAGGAGCCTGCCTTCTACGGCTATCTCTCAGCCCGGCGCAATCTCGTGCTCCTGGCCCGGCTCTCCGGCGGGGTCTCTGCCGCTGAGGTAGAATGGGCGCTGGATCTGGTCGGGCTACACGGCCAGGGTGGACGACGGGTGAGCACCTTCTCCCACGGTATGCGACAGCGCCTCGGCCTGGCCCAGGCGCTCTTGCCCCGACCGCGCATTCTCCTGCTGGACGAGCCCACCAGCGGCCTCGACCCGCGCGGCCGGGTGGAGATGCGCGAACTGCTGCGCCGGCTCAATCAGCAGGAAGGCGTAACCATTTTCCTCTCCAGCCACCTGCTGGGGGAAGTGGAAAGCCTGTGCACCCACCTGGCCTTCCTCTCGCGCGGTCGCTTGCTGGCCGCGGGCCCCACCCGCGACCTCTTGGCCTCGAACGCCGTGCGGGTGGAGTTGGAAGCGACTCCGCCGGAGGAGGCCTGGCTGCTGCTCTCGCGGCGTGCTGAGGTTCACAATCTCACGCGACGCGAGGACCTGCTGGTCTTCTCCTGCCCGCGCGGTGCGCTGAGCGGGATCAACGAGGCGCTGGTGCGAGCGGGAGTGCAAGTCTCGGCCCTGGCGCCGCGAGCGGAAAGCCTGGAAGAGTTGTATCTGCGACTGACCGAGGAGGCGCCGAGCGGTGCTCCGGGCGCTTAGCGTAGAACTGACCAAAGCGGCGCGGCAGCGCCTGGGCCTGGCTGGACTGGGCTCGCTCGCCGTGCTGGTGGGCCTTTTCGCCTGGGGGATGTGGGTCCACCCCGTGCCGACGCGCCTGCCGGGGACCGCCGGTGGGGAATTCGTAGTCGGCGGCAAGATCACTACGGCGCCGCTGCTGTCGTACATGTTGCTGCGGGTACCGGTGGCGACGACGCTGCTCCTGCCCCTGCTGTTGGCCGTGTTCACTGGCGGGCTGCTCGCCGGAGAGCGCCATCTGGGGACCCTGCGCACGCTCCTCACCCGCCCCGTGACCCGCACCGGGCTGCTGGTGGCGAAACTGCTGACCTCCTGGGTCTATGCGCTTGCCCTCAGCGCCTTTCTGGGCCTGTTCTCACTTCTACTGGGCTATCTTCTGTTCGGCCCGGGGGATTTGGTGCCTGTGCTGGGCGGCGGACACGGGCTGACCATCTTTGACCATCAGCAGGCTCTGGGGAGACTGGCGCTCGGCTATGGCCTGGCCGCCATCGGGCTGACCGCCGTGGCCTCGCTCGGCCTGTTTTTCTCTTCGCTGTGCGACAACCCGCTGACAGCGGCGGGCCTGACCGTCGCCTTTCTCTTCATTTCAGCGGCCCTGCAGGTGCTGCCGTATTTCGACTCCTGGAAGCCTTATCTACTCACCTCCTACCTCGACGTAGGCAATCATGCCTTCGCCAAGCGCATTCCCTGGCCGGAGATAGGCACGGCGCTCGCGTACTTGGGAGGGTATTCCGCCTCGGCGGCCCTGCTCGCCGGGGTGGTGCTAGGAAGGAGGGATGTGCTATGCTGAGAAAGATGGCTTGGTTCCAACGTCGGCTCAGGCCCCAGGACAGTGGTGTCCGTTGGCGAGGCTTTTTCGGTGACAGCACCGCCGGCACTAGCGGAACCGTTCCCTTCCGCGCACCCGGCGCGAGAGCGCTTCCGGCTCTCGCTCTGGCCGTGGTCCTGACCTTTGCGACCTCTGCCTCCGCTGAACTCACCGCCCGGGAAGTGCTCGACCGCGCCCTGGCCATCCAGGATCAGGTGCAGGACTACTCCGCCCGCTGCACACTGAGGGTGACCCTGCCCGGCGAGGAGTTGCCCGAGCGCCGCTTCACCGTCTATTTCAAGCGTCCCGACAAGGTCAAGATCGTCTCCCAGCAGATGGTCTTCGTGCCGCGCGAGGCCTTGACCCTGGGCAGCCTCCGGCGGCACCTGACCCAGGACACGGAAGTGAGCCTGGCCGGGGTTGGCACTATCGGCGAATACCCCTTATACTGCCTGAAACTCAAGCCGAAGGGAGACAATCACCCCGGCCGGGTGCTGGTGTGGATTCGCGGGGACTACTTCCTGCCCACCAAGACCGAGATCTGGCAAGGGCAGACCCGGCTGGTGCAGATCGAGTGGACCTTTGCCTGGATCGCGGATAAGTACTGGATGCCGACGCGCATCTATGCCTACGTCCCCAGCGGGGTGATTAACGACCAAGGCCCGGCGACGCTTGATCTTACCTGGCAGGACTATCGGGTGAACCAGGGACTCAGCGACGAGTTTTTTCAGGAGTGAGAGGGAAGGCACAAGTCGCGAGCCGGGACTGGCGATCCGCCCGGGGAAGGGACTTGAGGCGGTGCTGTGGTCTCTCAACTCGCGACTCGCGACTTCCGATTCCCCACTTCCGCCATGCAAAGCCGTCAAGCCCTAGGTGCAATTGAGCGCAGGTCGTACCAGGGCGATGCGGAAGCCCTGCGGGCGCTGCTGTACAATGTGGCCGACGACCTATACGCGGCCGCCTTGGCCGCCAGTGCCGATGAGCCGACCGCGATGGACCTGGCTCAGGCCGCCTGGCGGCGCTGGCTGGAGAACGTCGGCCGCTGGCGCTGCCGCAGCGACCTGGTGGGGTGGCTGCGTCTGGCCCTGTGGGACGAGATCGCGGTGCGGGCCCAGCCGGAGTTGGCGGAGGTCGCGCTGGCCCTGTGGCAGGGAGACCCGGAGAAGCCGGTGGGACTGGCGCCCACGGCGCTGGTGGAGCGCCTGGAGCAGGACCTGGCGGCGGCCTTGCCCACCATTCGCCGGCGGGCCGCGGCGCGGCGCAGGTTATTCTGGGGCATGGTGGCGTTCGCTGCCGGTCTGGTAGCGGCTTTGGTCTTGATCGGCGGGGAGATCGCCGTGCGGGTGGCAACCAACCAGAGCCGCCAGGTCGCCTGGGAGACGCTGCAGGCTCGCGTCCGGGAAGCGCATCTGGACTGGGGGCTACGGGACGTGCTTTTCGACCTGGCCGACCCCCAAGGCGCGGACCGCTTCGCTGCCCAGGTGATCTCGCAGGCGGTACTGGTCCTGGAGGAGATCGCCGAGAGTCCTTCCCGGCCGGGCCGGCAGAGCCTTAACTACATACGCGAGCGCCTGGCGAGCGGCGACCTGCTGCTCCGGCTGCGGGAACTGGCCGTGGAGGCGCCGGAGCACGACTATCCTACGCTGGTGCAGGCCACGCTGGTACTGGAGGAGGCGCAAGCCCTGTGAGGCGGCGTCTGGCGCTGCTCCTGGCTCTGACGGTGCTGGTGGCCGGCTGCTCCACGCGGGCGCAGCGGCTGTACCGGCGCGCCGAGGCCTTCTTCGGGCAGGGCAAGTACGAACTGGCCGCGGCCGACTACCAGGCGCTCCTGCGCGACTCACCTCGCGACCCGCTGGCCGACCTCGCCTTGTACAAACTGGCTTATCTGTACTGGGAAGAATTCCACGACCCCGCCACGGCGGTGCGCCTGTACGAGCGTCTGGTGCAGGACTATCCGCAGAGCAAACTGGTGGGCAGCGCCTTGATGTGGATGGTTTACGTACAAGCGCGGCAGTTGCAGGACTCCGAGGCGGTGCTTCACACCTGCCAGGAGATTGACCAGCGGCTGCCGGGAGAAACGCGCCTGCGGGCCTCGGCCCGCCTCGAACTGGCCGGGGCCTACCA
>CALFVE010000166.1 GCA_937928475.1 uncultured bacterium
ACCTGGTGCCCCTCGCCCGGGGCGAGCACATCGGGGCCTTTGGCCTGACCGAACCCAACGCCGGTTCCGACGCCGGCAATGTGCAGACCCGCGCCGACCGCAAGGGCGACGAGTATATCCTGAACGGCAGCAAGATCTTCATCACCAACGCCGGCGAGGCGCAGACTTACATCATCATCGCCAACGTGAGTCCGGAGTCGGGCACCAGGGGCCTGACCGCCTTTATCGTGGAGAAGGGCTTCGAGGGCTTTGAGTTCGGCAAGAACGAGCAGAAGATGGCCTTTGGCTCCTTGCCCAACCGGGAGCTGATCTTCAATGACTGCCGGGTGCCGGCGGAGAATGTCCTGTACAAGGAACGGGGCGGCTTCCGGGTGGCCATGCAGACCCTGGACGTGGGGCGCATCGGGATGGCCATCGGCGCGGTGGGGGTCGCGCAGGCGGCCTTCGACAAGGCTGTCGCCTATTCCCAAACCCGGGTGCAGTTCGATCGGCCCATCTGCGAGTTCCAGATGGTGCAGAAGATGCTGGCGGATATGGCCACAGAGATTGAGGCCGGGCGCTGGCTGACCTACAACGCGGCCTGGCGTAAGGATCAGGGCCTGGACTTCGAGAAGGAAGCGGCCATGGCCAAACTGTATACCTCGGAGATGTGCGGGCGCGTGACCGATCACGCGGTGCAGATTCACGGCGGCTACGGCTATTGCAAGGAGTACGGCGTGGAGCGGCTGTTCCGTGAGGCGAAACTGTTTGAGATCGTGGAGGGGACCTCGGAGATTCAGAGGCTGGTCATCGCTAACCGGCTGCTCAAGGAGGCGCGCAAGCGCTAGGCCGGGTGCCCCCAGGCCTTTGTGGTCCCTGCTCGGCGTCCAGCAAAGCCTTGAGGGACCTGCGAGCGTTCCACCTCATGAACATCATCGTCTGCATCAAACAGGTTCCCGACACCACCGAAGTGCGCATTGACCCCGAGACGGGGACGCTGGTGCGCGAGGGCGTGCCCAGCATCATCAATCCCTTCGACGAGAACGCCATCGAAGCCGGGCTGCAATTAGTAGAGCAGCACGGGGGCAAGGTGACGGTTATCAGCATGGGGCCGCCCCAGGCCGAGCAGGCCCTGCGCGAGGCGATCGCCATGGGCGCCGACGAGGGGATCCTCATCTGCGACCGTGCCTTCGCCGGCTCGGACACGCTGGCCACTTCGTATACTCTTGCCCGCGCGGTCCGCAAGATTGGCGAGTATGACCTGATCCTATGCGGCAAGCAGGCCTTCGACGGCGACACCGCGCAGGTAGGGCCGGGCCTCGCCGAACAGTTAGGCATCCCGCAGATCACCTACGCTCTTGCCCTGGAGGTCGAAGGGAGGCGGCTTAGAGTGAAGCGGCTGCTGGAGGACCGCTACGAGGTGGTGGAGGCGCGGCTGCCGGCGCTGGTGACGGTGGTCAAGCAAATCAACGAGCCACGCCACGCCGGGCTGCGCGGGGTGATGAGAGCACGCAAGGCGCAGATTCCGGTGTGGACCGCGGCCGACCTCGAGGTAGACCGGAGCCGCTGCGGGCTAAGCGGGTCCCCCACTAATGTGTTGCGCGTTTTCGCGCCCCAGCGGCACGCCAAGGGGGAGCGCCTCGAGGGAGAGCCGGCCGAGGTCGCGGCGGCTCTGTATGAAAGGCTGCGGGCGGCGCAGGTACTGTAGCCGCGCCCCCACCTCTCTTGGCTGTCGGAAAGGAAAAACTGATCGCTTCGTTGACCGCACCCTCCCTTCAGGGAGGGTCGCCGCCCGCCAGGGGCGGCGGGGTAGGAGAGGGCTCTGCGGATGAGCATATCGTTGGACAAAGAAACCTGTACCGGGTGCAAACTGTGTCTGAGTTCCTGCCCCTACGGCGCGATTGTCATGGTCGAGGGGAAGGCAGAGATCACCGAGGCCTGCACCCTCTGTGGGGCCTGTGTCGCCTCCTGCCCGGTGGCGGCGATCGCCATCGAGGTCATTCCCAAAGAGCAGGTAGATACCAGCCAGTATCGCGGCGTCTGGGTGGTCGGAGAGGTGACGGATGGGCACCTGGCAGGGGTCTCGCTGGAACTGCTCGGCAAGGGCCGCGACCTGGCCGAGATCCTGGAAGTGCCGCTCTCCTTGGTGCTGCTGGGAGAGGAGGTGGGGCGGCTGGCGAACACGGCCGGAGAGCATGGCGCCGATCAGGTCTACCTGGTCGAGCACCCGGTGCTGCACCACTACCGCACCGCCCCTTACACGGACGTCATCAGTGGGCTCATCAACCGATACAAGCCGGAGATTGTGCTGTTTGGGGCCACGGCGATGGGTCGGGACCTGGCCTCGCGCATCGCTGCGCGCATTCAGGCGGGCCTGACCGCCGACTGCACGGGCCTGGAGATTGACCGCAAGGAGCGCCTGCTGCTCCAGACCCGGCCTGCCTTCGGCGGCAATGTGATGGCGACTATCGTCTGCCGCCACGCCCGCCCGCAGATGGCTACCGTGCGCCCCAAGGTGATGAGCAAGCCAGAGCCCCAGCCCGGGCGAGCCGCCGAGGTCATCCCCGTGCAGGTGGACCTGGACGAGCGCCGCGCCTTGACTAAGATCCTCGAGGTCATCCGGGAGGAGGCCGGGGAGCACGTCAACCTGGCGGAGGCCGACATCATCGTCTCGGGCGGCCGAGGCCTGGGCAAGGCCGAGAACTTTGCCCTGATCCAAGAACTGGCCGATGTCTTAGGCGGAGCCGTGGGCGCCTCGCGAGCCACGGTGGACGCCGGTTGGATCCCTGCCTACCACCAGGTGGGGCAGACCGGCAAGACGGTCAAGCCCAAACTGTACATTGCCTGCGGGATTTCCGGCGCGGTACAGCATCTGGCGGGGATGAGTTCCTCCGACTGCATCGTAGCCATCAACAAAGATCCGCACGCTCCCATCTTCGACGTGGCGCACTACGGCATCGTGGGCGACCTCTTCGAGGTAGTCCCAGCGCTCATCAGGCAGATCAAGCAGGCCGCGGGCCAGGGTCAGGAACAGTAGATGAGCGTCACGCTGCGAGAGGCGCGGCCAGAGGATTTGGCGGTGATCGAAGCAGTCGCTGCTCGTGAGGAGCTCGACCACCGCGGGGCGCGGCCGGAGGAGTTCCTGGTGGCCGAGGCCGACGGCGTTCTCATCGGCTTCGGCCGACTGCTGGACCATCCCGAAGCCTGGGAGATCGCTTGCCTGTACGTGGAGCCGGGCCGTCGCCGCCGGCG
>CALFVE010000167.1 GCA_937928475.1 uncultured bacterium
TCGAGTACGTCAAGGAGAAATACGGGCGCGACCGGGTGGCCCAGGTGGGCACCTTCAATACCCTGGGCGCTCGCGCGGCCATCCGCGATGTCGGCCGGGTGTTGGGGGTGCCGCTGGACAAGGTGGACCGGGTTGCCAAACTCGTACCCGGCGTGAAGACGACCATCGCGCAAGCGGTCGAACAGGTCCCCGAACTGCAAACTCTGGTTCGCGAGGACCCCCAAGTGGCCCGGGTTCTGAATCTCGCCTCCCGTCTGGAAGGCCTGGCCCGCCACGCCTCGGTGCACGCGGCCGCCGTGGTTATCGCCGACCGCGACCTGACCGATTACGTCCCCTTGCGCGGCGAGAAGGACGGCACCGTCTGCACGCAATACGCGATGGACCCAGTGGTGGACGTTGGTCTGGTCAAGATGGACTTTCTGGGCCTCAAGACGCTTACCGTGGTCGCCAACACCCTGGAGATGGTCAAGCGTCTTCACGGAGTGGAGATTGACCTGCACAATCTACCCCTCGATGACCCCGCCACCTACGCGCTGCTCAGCCGCGGCGACACGGTGGCGGTGTTCCAGTTGGAAAGCGAGGGCATGAGACAACTTCTGCGGCAACTGCAGCCCGACCGCTTCGACCATCTGATTGCGCTGGTCGCGCTCTACCGGCCCGGCCCCATGCAGCACGCCGACGCCTTCTGCGCCGGACGCCATGGCGAGCCGGTGCAATACCTGCATCCCCGCCTGCGGCCCATCCTGGAAGAGACCTACGGGGTCATCCTCTACCAGGAGCAGGTGATGCAGATTGCCCGGGACCTGGCTGGCTTCTCTATGCCCCAGGCAGAAGTCATCATGCGGGCCATGGGCAAAAAGCAGGTCGCCAAGATGGAGCAAATGAAGCCGCTGTTCTTCCAGGGCTGCCGCGATCGCGGCCTTCCCGAGCAAACCATCCAGGCGATCTTCGAGCGGATGGAGACCTTCGCCGGCTACGGCTTCAACAAGTCCCACTCCGCCGGCTACGCCCTGGTGGCCTACTGGACCGCTTACCTCAAGGCCAACTACCCGGCTGAGTTCATGGCCGCGCATCTTTCCACGGTGATGGACAAGAGCGAGGAGGTGGCCAGGGCCATTACCGAGGCGCGCCGCCTGGGGCTCCGCGTACGTCCACCTTCGGTGAACCACTCGCGCGCGGAATTCACGGTGAGTGGGGGAGAGATCGTGTTCGGTTTGGCAGCGATCAAGAACTTCGGGGCTTCTGGGGCCGAGGCTATTGTGGCCGAGCGCGAAACCAACGGGCCCTACCGAGGCCTCTACGACTTCTGCCGCCGGCTTCCCCCCGACAAGGTGCCCAAGGCCGCCGTCAAACTGCTGGTGGAGGCGGGGGCCTTTGACGAGTTCGGAGAACGCAATGCCCTGCTCGCGGTCTGCGAGCACGCAGCCGCGGCCGGGCACAAGTACCAGCAAGACCAGGCGGTCGGCCGTATCTCCTTGTTTGGCGAGGCGGCGCAGACGCAGGAGATCAGCGCGCTGGCCGAACCGCCCCTGCCCAATGTGCCTGCGCTGGCCGACGAGGAAGTCCTGGCGATGGAAAAGCGCGTGCTGGGCCTGTACGTGTCCGCGCATCCTCTGGAGAAAAACGCCGCCCGGGTGCAGCAATGCACCACGGCTCGCATCGAGGAGGTCGGTGAGTTCCCTACCCGTGCGCCGCTGGTGGTCGCCGGACTGGTGGAGGAGGCCCGCCGGCACCTGACCCGCAACGGCGAGCCCATGCTTTATGTGACCCTGCAGGGCGTCGCGGACAGCCTGGAAGTGACGGTCTTTCCCTCGACCTGCGAGGCCTGCGGGGAGGTCTTCCGGCCCGGCGCGCTGGTAGTTGTCTCCGGCAGAGTCGAGCGGCGCGGCGCCAACGGCGACAACGGCGAGCAGGCGACCGCGAAATTGCTCTGCGACTGCGCCTGGCCGCTGGCCGAGGCACCCCGGGTGCCCAAGAAGAGAAAAGAGGAGGCGGCTGGGCTGCGCAAGCGATACGCCGAGGAGCGGGCGAAGCCTCCACCACCCCCGCCGCCCCAGGTGGTCATCGAGGTGGACGCCCTCACGCTGGTGCCGGAGGACCTGCAGGACCTGCGCGCCCTGGTGGAGGAGTTCCCCGGCTATCAGCAGGTGGTGCTGCGCTTCCTGGAAAACGGGAACTGCCGCCGGGTGGCCCTTGGGCCTAAGTACCGGGTGGACATGAGCGGCGCCTTTCCGGTGCGAGCCCGACAGTTGCCGGTGGTGCTGTCCATCTACGAGGAGAAGGCGGCGAGGGAAGTCCCGAGCGGCGAGGCGCGAGCGGCCAGTGCGGAGCCAGAAGAGGACTCCGAGGAGTACGGCGCTGATGAGTGAGTATCTGCGGGTGATTGACGCGCGGGAAGACGAGGCGGGCTTTGCTGCCTTTCTGCAGGCACGAGCGGGCGCGGTCGTGTCCTCAGAGGTGAGTCAGCAGGTGGCGGAAATCCTCGCGGCGGTGCGGGGGGAAGGGGACGAGGCGCTGGTCCGCCTGGAGCGACAGTTCGACTGCCCCGATTACACCCCCGAGCGCATCCGGGTCAGCGAAGAGGAGATCGCCGCCGCTTACGAGCAGGTGCCGCCTGTTCTGCTCGCTGCGCTGCGCCGGGGCATCGAGAACGTTCGCGCTTACCATGAACGCGAGGTCCCCCGATCCTGGCGGGAGGAGATGGGGGGGCTAATCCTGGGTAGCCGGGTGCGGCCGCTGGAGTCGGTGGGCATCTACGTTCCCGGCGGGCAGGCGCCGCTGCCCTCCAGCCTGTACATGTGCGCGGTGCCCGCGGCGGTCGCGGGCGTTCCGCGGCTGGCCGTGTGTAGCCCGCCTCGCGCGGACGGCAGCACGCACCCACTGATCCTGGTGACTGCGAAAGAATGTGGTGTCGCCGAGGTCTACCGGCTGGGCGGGGCCCAGGCCGTCGCCGCCCTCGCCTACGGCACGGAGACGGTAGCGCCGGTCGTCAAGGTCGTGGGGCCGGGCAACCGCTGGGTGGTAGAGGCCAAGCGGCAGGTCTTCGGCGTGGTGGGGATTGAGTCGCTGCCGGGACCGAGCGAGTCGGCGATCATCGCCGACGCTTCCGCCCACCCCGGGCTGATTGCGGCCGATCTGCTCTCCCAGGCCGAGCACGCCGGCGACAACACCGTGGTGCTGTTCACGCCCTCGGCGAGACTGGCCGAGGAGGTACTGGCCGAGATTCCCGCGCAGGCAGCAGCCCTGGAGCGCGCCGCCCTGATCGCTCGGTCCCTGCGGGAGCAGGGTGCGCTGGTGCTGGTCCGGGATCTACGGCAAGCGGCGGCCCTGGCCTCGGCGCTGGCCCCAGAGCATCTGGAACTGGCCGTGGAAGACCCGGAGGCGCTGGCGGAATGCATCGAGAACGCGGGGTGCCTTTTCCTGGGCCCTCTGGCGGCCGTGCCCCTGGGCGATTACGCCGCGGGCCCTAGTCACGTGCTGCCCACCGGCGGGACCGCCCGCTTCTCCTCACCCCTGTCGGTGCAGGACTTCGTCAAACGCACCTCGCTGGTGGGAGTGACGGAGCAGGGGCTACAGAGGATCGGCCCGGACACTATCACCCTGGCCGAAGCGGAAAACCTCACGGCCCACGCGGAGGCGGTCAGGAAGCGCCAACCAGGAGCCGCGCGGGGGACAAGCCAACGCGCCCAGGAGGTGTGATACAAGACGCTTTGTCTGCCTCACCGACACGTCCGGCTGCTTGGGGCTACTGGATAAGCCCTCCACCGCCGCCTCCTCCGCCGCCGGAGGGCGGACGGGTGGAGAAGGTCAATTCGAAGTCACTAGGCAAGGCCTGAGCGTAAGCCTGCACCGCGCCTTGCCGGATCACTACCCGGTAGTCGGTGTTCTGGCGCAAGGGCTGGTGAGGCCAGAGCAGAAGTGTGTCACCGTCAATCTGCCAGCCGTAATCCACCTGGTTGCCCCGGCTGTCCCGCCAGCGAATATGCTCGGGGCGTGCGCCGGTCAGGCGCTTGTTAAATTGTATCTCCACCCTGACGGTTAGGGAGACGCCGCGCTCCCCGTTAGTGGGAGAGGTACGCAGGACTTCCAAAGGAACCGGCTTGGTGCGCGCCTCGACCACCACCCCGACCCGTGGTCCGAAGGCTCCGAAACTACTCCAGAGCCCAGGTTGCCCCACGTACCCGACCGGGCCGCACACGGGATACCACCAGGTTCCGCCCTGTCCGTTGCCCTTGTCCCGGGGTTGCCCGTACCACCAGTAAGTGAAAGAACGCCAGGTGGCCGGAGGATCATCGCGAGGGAAGTCCTGACCTTCATAATGGTACCTCTCGCGTGACTGGGGTGGCAGAGCAATCAGCGGCGGCCCGGCAACGGCGCTTTGCTCCCAGCCCTGCGGCAACTCCAAAGTCAGCCTGCTCAAGCCATAGTACCAATCCGGTCCGCTGGCCGAGAGGATGGGCAGCGGCAAGAAGGTCAGGTCCGAAGGCAGTAACGGAGAGACAGGGGCGGGACAGACGGGACTCTCCTCAAACTGCAACTCGCTGTGCAAGACGATATGCAGCGGCTCGACTTCTAGCCAGTAGTCGGTGTCTGGCTTCAACTTACCGGAGGGGGGCACCGACAAGCAATAGCGGCTTTGCTTGGCCTCGTGATAGAGGGTCTCCACCGAGCCGTCGGGATTCTTTCGTTTCTCGCGAATCCACAAGGCCGGCACCACGAAGCTGCCGCCGTAAACGTAGCCGTTTGCCTGTTCTTCGAACCAACTGACTCGGTAGCCCCAGATCGCAAGAGCCAGAGCCGCGGATACCTGTTGCCCCGAGAGGCTGCGGTAGGTGAAACTC
Organism: uncultured bacterium; assembly: GCA_937928475.1. Lineage (GTDB taxonomy): Bacteria > Armatimonadota > Zipacnadia > Zipacnadales > Zipacnadaceae > Zipacnadum. Next base: position 4,842 of record CALFVE010000167.1, read on the forward strand.
TGGATCAACTTCGGTTGCTCCCCGTCACTGGGTCCCAGGAAATGGCGCACATACCCAGGCTTGCCAGTCAGGTAACTGCTGGGAGCGGGGTACGGCATTACTTGCGAACGATCCCAGTCCGCACTGAAGGGAGACCAGCCGAGGGTGAAACTGTCAGGGTACCGTGCCAGGACCTGCAAGGGTCCGGCGTGGGCGCTGCTGCCTACTAGCGCAACTAAGAGGCAAAGCAGCGCCACCTGGCTCAACTGGCGAGGGCCGTGGGAGTACACTGAAAGCCGATACCGACCCACTTGCCGTCACCTCCAGCAGGAGGAATCGCTATCTGCTCTCAGTGGCCTATAGACGCCTGCAAACCCGTGAAAGTTCCGTTCGAGACCGGTCCCTATTTGCCCTCAGCAGCGAGGGATTTCGCCCCACGCCTCGCTTCCCTCAGGGCATCCTCCTCCCCCTCTGGAGAGTACAGACACCACGGGAAGGCCTGCGCTAGGGGCCTTCTTCCCAGTGCGGCCAGTCCGATCCCTCGTCTGGCGGCGTGGAGGGCTCGGGCGGTGGGTACAGCCGCCGCTCTACCCAGGACACCACTGTCCACAGAATCAGCCCCACCAGCAGCCCAATCCACAGCCCGTGGAAGGCCCGCACCAGCGCCACCGTTAGGGGAGTGTGCAGGTGGCAGAAGGTGTTGAGCAGCGACACCTGGCCGACAGCGCCGGCCGTGAGGCCCAACCAGACGCCCCGCCGACTGCCCCGGAAGAGCAGGATGAGCGACAGCAGCAGGAGCGGATGGCCAAAGAAGATTTCCTTGGTGCGCGGCCGTACCCAAAGCAGATGGTCGAGGAAAGCGCGGAATTGCCGTTCCAGGCCGGAGGCCCCGATCGGTGGTTCATTGCCGGAGCGGATCAAGAGCAGAGCGAGGGCGGCCAGCCCGAACATGATGAGCAACGCCTGCCAGTAGCGCACGGCATAGCCCAGGGCCTCGGCGAGGCCTTCGCGGAGCGCCCAGATCTCGCCGCGGTGCTCGCCGAGTTCCAGGCGCGCCTCCCGATAGTGGGGCATGGATCGGGCCAGCGTTATCGCCAGCACCAGGAGCAGGGGAAGCAACTGCTGGAGTTTGACCCCCCGAAACTGCTCCAGGCCCAGCAGGTACGGCTGCGTCGTGACCGGGGCGGCGGCGAGTAAGGCGCCCAGGAGGGTGAGCCCGGAGATCGCCACGAAGGCCCGCACCGCGCGCCAGACCGGCCGCGGCGCCGGCTGCTCCGGCCAGCGCAGCGCCACGAGGCCCCAGGCCGGGAAGAGGACGCCGGCGGTGAGGGCGGCCAGAGCACGGCCGGTGCCGCCACCGAGAAAACCCTCCACCACGGCATCGGCAACCATGAGCAGAAACAGTCCCCAGAACCAGGGCAGGCTCAAGCCCAGGAACGACTGCACCAGCCAGAGCAGCGCCGCGCCGATCCCTAGGTACACGCCAATGCGCAGGGATCGGTGCGGAGTGGGTGCAGCGTAGAGAACCGGCTCGCCCAGCGCGAAGCCCTCCCCGCGCAGGCGCTCGGCCAGGGCGGCTAGGTACTCCAGGTTGGCCGTGAGGGGATTTTCCCCTTGATCGAAAAAGAGGCGGACATAACAAATCCGCACCTTCCGCTCGCGCACCGCCAGGGAGTAGCGGTCGAGAGCGGCGCTGGGCGTCATCCGCTCCGCCATTTCCGCTTCGCTGATCGAGTGGACTCGGAGAAGGCGATAGCCCAGGCGGCGGGCCAATTCGGACTCGCCCTCCTGGGGCACTAACTCCACGTAGCCATAGGTGAGTCCGCGTGCGTTCAGCGCCGAGGCGGTCTGGGCCAGTAGACCCCCGTTGCCCAGCACCTGGGTGCCGTTGAAAATGACGATCTTGGCCTGGATGGCCTTAGCCCCGTCCAGCGAGACACCCAGGGCCTGGGCGGTGACGGTAAAGTCCGGTCGGGGCCGGGCAATGACCTGCAGACCGGCGTTGCGGATGCTTGCCGCCGCCTCATAGTCATAGCCCACCCCCATCTTGGGCATGCGGGCCGCCGCTGCCGCCAGCGCCGAGGCCACCCGCACCGCATCGCCGCCCGCGTAGTCGGTGGTGATGCGTGACTGAGGAAGTTTGTGCTTCAGTTGCCAGGCGACGTTGTCGGGGAGTAGCCGAGGTGTAGGGTAGGGCAGGGAACGAACCATCTCCTCCAGGCTCCACTCGGTCAGCCCCACATGGGTGACGCCGACTTGGCGCAGGCGCTGGAGTGCCTCGGGGACGGTGAGGCCGCTCAGTTCCGCCAGGTTCTGGACCTCAGCGTAGTCCACGGCCAGGGCCACGGTACGGTTGGGCCGCTCGACGCGCAGACGCTGGATCGCGACCAACACGGCGCAGAGGGCGCCGAGGGCGAGGAGCAAGAGCAAGGCCCGGCGTTTGAGTGGTGACATCTAAGTCTGGACTCCCATGAGAACGCTGCCCAGGCGGGCGGCGACAGTGTCCGTGGGCCGGTTTCGGGCCAGGCTGCGCCTGGCCCTCAGCCGACCCCTCCGGGGGAAGCACCGCCCGGACAACCTACGCCCGGCGGCATTGGCGTACCGCCCCTACCTTCCCGACTACCGTTCAGCCGTCGTTCAGCCGTCGCTCCAACTGTCGTGTCCCTATTCCGCCAGCCCGTACTCCCGGTCCACCAGTTCGCTGATCGCCTCGATGCGCCGGATGTCCCCGACGCCGGAGAGCTCGTCGGATACGCCCAGGATCAGCCGGGGCGTGAACAGGTCCATCACCCGCTTGGCGAAATCAAGGCAGTCCTGTAGTGAGTAATGCGGCAGGAAGTGGGTCGCCGGGATGAGATCGAGCACTACGATATTATCCCCTACCGCGGCCTTGATCTCCTCCAAGGTCATGTCGCCCATGGGCAACGGCGGCAAAGCCTCCACCCCGTGCAGGCCGGTCTCCTGGAGGTAGGGCAGCATCGTCTTCGAGTTCCCGTCCCAATGAGTGTGCACAAAGCGGCCGTTCTCGGTCATGATCCGCGCGATTTTCTGCCAGCGGGGGAGCAGGTAACGCCGGAGAATCGGCGGCGGGGTGAACTCGTTAGTGGCGTGGTCGCCGAGATTGAAGAGGCGACAGGGCAGTTGCAGGGCCGCCTCCAGAGCGCGCTGATCGCGGCGGTCGCAGGCCTCCAGATATTCCTCCACGGCCTCCCGGTGATCGGCGAGCAGGTAGTAAGTACCCGGCAGACCGGCCCAGGACTTGATCAGTTCGGTGAAGCCGCTGCTGGGCAGAAAGATAGTCGGCTCTCCCCGGATGCCCATCCGCTCCGCCGCCTGGGCGAAAGCCTCCGGATTGACTCCGTACTGCTGAGCGTTGATGATGTCTGTGACCACCCACAGATCCTGCACCGTCTTGACGGGGAACTCGCGGATGCGGTCGTTCCAGATCTCTCCGCCTTCCTTCACCAACTGCCGAACCTCGCGGATCTCGCCGCTGGGGGTGCGCCGGTAGACCGCCCGGTGGTTCTCGTCGAGGGTTTCCTCCCAGGTCTCCACCCTCCCCTCGCCCGAGGAAGACTCCACTCCGCACTCCGAGTAGGTGCTCACCACTCCAGCCGAGGCGGCGTAGCGCACCGAGCAGCGCAGGTCATCGTAGATCTGGAGGTAGTCGCAATCCCGCCACCGCGCGGGAATTGTCTTTCGGCGGCGGTTGTAGTTGATCCACTCCTCCAGGCGCGGCTGCCAAAGCGGACGGTCGGCGGTCCCCTCAAAGATGGCGAGGTTAAGTTCGCGACGGGTCATGTTGGCTTCCGGAAAGCGCAGAGTTTGTCAGAGCTCCCTATTCTTCAGCCGAGGGGTCAGGACCTGCGGGGGAGGCCATCCACAAGAGGCCGGCGCGGCGGCTCCGGCCTCCGCTGCACCTTGCAGGGGCCGCCCAGGCGTTGTATAATCGCGCCGTCTGCCTAGCGGGTCCCGGCTCTCCTCGCGGAGAGCCTTCGTTTTGTCTGCGGAAGGGAAGCCCGCAGGGATGGCCGGCTGGGAGCCTGGCCCACGCACACAGGGCTGGCTGCGTACCTAGCGTTGGCCCTACAAGGGGCGCCCCTGGCACGAATCACAAACAAGGAGCCTACATCATGTGTGGTATAGTCGGCTACATCGGATCTCGGGAGGCGGCCCGCATCTGTCTGGAGGGCCTGCATCGCCTGGAGTACCGCGGATATGACTCCGCGGGCATCGCCGTGGTTCGTGATCACGCCCTGGACGTGCGCAAGGTCGTGGGCAAGCTGCTCAACATGGACGCCTCCTTGGCTGAAAAGCCACTCCCCGGCACCCTGGGCATCGGGCATACCCGCTGGGCCACCCACGGCAAGCCCTCGGTGGAAAACTCCCATCCCCATGTGAGCATGAACGGCCGCATCGCCGTGGTCCACAACGGCATCATCGAGAACTACGGGGAACTGCGCGAGAGGCTGCGGGCCGAGGGTTACGTATTCAAGTCCCAGACCGATACCGAAGTGATGGCGCATCTGACTCAGAAGTACTATGAGGGCGATCTGCGCGCCGCCGTTATCCGCGCGGTCAAGGACCTGGAAGGCGCTTTCGCCTTCGGAGTAATCTGCGCCGACAACCCAGACGTCCTGGTCGCCGTACGCCGCTTCTCTCCGCTGGTAGTCGGTCTGGGGGAGGGCGAGAACTTCATCGCCTCCGACATGGGCGCTATCCGCAAGGAGACCGACCGGGTCTATGTTATTGACGACGACGAGGTGGCCTACATCACCCGCGAGGGGGTGGAACTGACTGACCTGGAGGGCAACCGGATCGAGCGGGAGGTCTTTGTCATTCCCTGGCCCGCCGAGGCCGCGGAAAAGGGCGGGCACAAGAAGTTCATGCACAAGGAGATTCACGAGCAGACCGATGCCATGCACAACTGCCTGGCCGGGCGGCTCTCCGCTCCCGACCGGCCCATTCAACTCGACGGTCTGAACATGACCGCGGAGGAAATCCGCAATCTGCGCAAGGTCGTCTTCACCGCCTGCGGGACGGCCTATCACGCGGGGCTGGTCGGGCGCTTCCTCATGGAGTACCTGGCGAAGATTCCCGCCGAGTGTGATCTGGCTGCCGAACTGCGCGCCCGCAATCCGGTGGTGCTGGACAATACCCTGTGCGTGCCCATCAGCCAATCGGGGGAGACCGCCGATACCCTAGTGGCGCTGCGCGACATGAAAGAGAAGGGCGCGCGCTGCGTGTCGGTGCTGAATGTGGTGGACAGCAGCATCGCCCGGGAAAGCGACGGGGTCGTCTACATCCAGGCCGGTCCGGAGATCGGCGTTGCCTCCACCAAGGCCTACACGCTACAGGTGATGACCATGACGCTCATGGCCATCCACTTCGCCGAGGTGCGAGGAACGGCCGATCCGGCCCTGCTGCGCGAACTCAAGGCGGAGATGCTGAAGATGCCCGCCTACGCCGCCGAACTCCTCAAGCGCGAGCCGCAGGTGCTGGCGGTGGCTGAGCGCTTCTACCGGCTAGAGGATTCCCTCTACCTGGGCCGGGGAGTAAACCTCCCCTCGGCGATGGAGGGCGCGCTGAAACTCAAGGAGATCTCCTACATCCACGCCGAGGGCTACTCGGCGGGAGAGATGAAGCACGGACCCATTGCCCTAGTAGACCCCGAATTGTTCACCGTGGCGATCGCAGTGCACGGCGACGTGTACGAGAAGATGATCGGCAACATCCAGGAGATCAAGGCGCGCTCGGGGCCGGTGATTGGGGTGGCCGACGATGGGGACGAGGTGATCGGGCGGGAGTGCGACGCCATGATCTGGGTGCCGCCGGTGCCCGAGATGCTCTCGCCGATGACCGTGGCCATCCCGCTGCAACTGCTGGCCTACCACATGGCCGACCTGCGCGGGGAGGACATAGACCAGCCCCGCAACCTGGCCAAGACGGTGACAGTGGAGTAGGGCCGTCGGACACGGGCCCACCTGCCCCCGCCACTTGGTAGCGCAGGCGCCGCGCGCCTGTGCCGTGGCCTCCGCCTTCTTTTCCGCCCCTTCGGCGCTCCGGGGGTGCAACGGGGACGCACCGGCGCGCTGAACCTGCGCAGGGCAACCTGCACCGGCCCGGGGCGCGGGTGCACATCTTCTTTCTGGAACCTGTAGCGAGCGTGGAGGTCTATACAGGTACACTGGGCGGCATGGTGGACGGTTTCCTGCGCCTGGAGACCGAGACTGCCGGCCGGCAGGTAACGGCGGTGCTAGTTCCTTGCCGTATAGAGGAGGCGGAGCCCACTGCCGAGTGGACCGAGGGTGAGGTTCTGCGGCAGGACGTATACCCTTATCCGCGAGCGCGCAGCGGTGGTAGTGAGCGCCCAAGCCTTTGCAGTGTAAGGCCTGGAACACAAACTGATGGGAAGACCGAACCGGAGGGGAGTGCTGGGAGGACTGCTCCTGGCCGCCGGGGGCCTGGCGCTGGCCGGCTGCGCCAGTCGCTCGGCCGCACGGTGGTCTCAGCCGATGCGCACGGTTCCCCTCACCGCAATGCCCGATCAGGGCAATCAGTACTGGAAGGATATCTCTGGGGCCGGGTATTCCCCTGACTTCCGCGCGCGCTTCGACTACGCCGCCGCTCGCGTCTTCCTCACCTACGCCACCGCGGGTCGCAGATGCTTCACCGGCCTCCTCAGCGCCACCGGCCTCAAGCCCAACTCTTGCTACCAACTGAAACTGATTGGCAAGCCCACCTCGCTCTGGGGGGCCTCCGGAGACGACGCCAGCAACCAGCGGCTGGGCTACGCCGGGCGCTGGTGGCACGCCTGGCCCGGCGATGCCTGGAACGCCACCGACGCCGAGTACCGCCGCGACAAGAATAAGCCAGGGCACACCTTCGAGGGGTATCTTTTCTTCGACTTCTTCGTGACCGACGCGACCGGCGCGGCCACCGTAACTTTTGCCAGCGACAGCAGTTACCACGTCATCTGGAAGACGAGTCAGCGCGACCGCCGCCGGAAGGATGGCCCGGTGCGCACCTACGAGGTGGGCGCGACTTCGGTGCGCCTGTACGCGGAGTACGAGCCACGCCGCGCCCTGCCCGGCCGCCTCATCCTCCCGGCGGGGCACTACAACGTCCAGTTCAACCTCACCGAGGAGTCCTTCCACGACCAGTGGCCTGGCTGGGCGCTGGTCCTGCGGGCGGAGGACGTAGAGTTTGTGATAGAGCGCTGAGCCTTGCTTCGGGGGTACGGTGCATGAGTCCAGAAGACCTCAAGTGCCCTGCGTGTGGGGCGCGAGTGTACCCCAGTGACGACCGGTGCCTGGCCTGTGGCGCCCGATTGGATGCCGGAAGCCTGGTGCAGGAAGCCCCGGGCACGCCACCAGCGGAGGTCCCGCAGGCGGTGCCTTACCAGGTGCTGCCGGGAGCCCAGCCGTGGGACCCGCGAGACCTGGGCGTCGGCGGGGGATTCTTTGAACGGCTCGCCCGGGGGTGGGCTTTTCTGAAGCAGGCGTGGATGCTGCTAGGCCGCGACGGGCGACTGCTGGTCCCTTCGGCTCTAGCCGTTCTCGTCGGGGGAGCGATCCTGGCCGCGACGGTGGTGGTCCTGCGCGCAACCGGTTACTGGGACCTGCTGTTCACCAAATCCAAAGAGAGCGACTATCTCTTCTGGGCAGTGGCTGTTCCCCTCAGCCTGGTGCTGTTCATCGTTGCCTACCTCTTCCAGGGCATGACGGTGCGGCTGGTGGCCGACCTGCTGGCCAGGCGGCGGTGCACGCTGGGCATGGCTTTGGCGGACGCCCTGAAGAACAGCGGCGCGCTGATCATGTTAGCGGCGGCGAGTGTGGTTGTCGGATTGGCCGGCGCTGCTCTGCGCGGCAACCGGCGTGGGTGGCTGCGGGAGCGGGCCGCTGACGCAATGGAGAGCGCCTGGCACGTTGTGGTCCTCCTCACTCTGCCGGTGATTATCCTGGAGGACGTGGGGCTGCTTCAGGCTTTCCGCCGGGCTGGACAACTGCACCGCCGCCATCTCGGAGACCTGCTGGTAGCCTGGTTTGGGGTGGGCCTGTTCAATCGGGTGCTGGGCCTAGCGGCCATGCTGGTGGTGACCGCTGTGGGGGTTGCTCTCTATGTGACTTTGGGCCTGGCTACCCTGCCGCTCGTCATTGCCCTGGGGTTGACCGTAGTGGTGGTTCTTTCCATTCTTACCGCCTACCTCAATACGGCCTACTATACCTGCCTGTACCTGTGGGCGGCAGCAACGGAGAGAGCGAAGGTTCCGGTGCCCGCCCCTGCCCCGCTGGACGTAGCCTTGGGGTGGTAGGAAAACGGCAGACGGTGTATACTTACGGGGGTGAACCTGCACGACTATGGCGGCGCTGTGCGTTGCCTCGCAATTCGATCCCGGTGCCGATGCGGTGCTTTTCGAAGGAGATTGCCGCGACTTGTTGCCGACGCTCCCCGACGGCAGCGTGCAACTGGTGGTTACCTCCCCGCCGTACAACCTGGGGAAGGTCTATGAGACGCGTGTGGACCTAGAGAAGTACCTGGAGCAACAGGCGCAGGTCATTGCGCACTGTGTGCGCGTGCTTCGCTCCACGGGTTCGCTTTGCTGGCAAGTGGGCAACTGGGTGGACGATGGCGAGATTGTGCCGCTGGACCTTGTTCTCTACCCCCTCTTTGTGCGGCATTCTCTTCATCTGCGCAACCGCATTGTCTGGCACTTTGGCCACGGCTTGCACGCCACTCGACGATTCTCCGGACGGTACGAGGTCATCCTTTGGTTTACGAAGACGGACACGTACACCTTCAACCTTGACGCGGTGCGCGTTCCTCAAAAATACCCGGGGAAAAAGTATTTCAAGGGGCCCAAGCGAGGGGAATTGTCCGGCAATCCCCTGGGCAAGAACCCGACCGACGTGTGGGAGATCCCCAATGTCAAGGCCAATCACGTGGAGAAGACTATCCACGCGTGCCAGTTCCCTGTCGAACTGGTTGAGCGCTTGGTCTTGGCTTTGACTAATCCAGGCGATTGGGTGCTGGATCCCTTCATGGGTGTGGGTAGCACTGTCATTGCTGCTCTTATGCACCAGCGCAAGGCGGTAGGCGCTGAAATAGTGCCTGAGTACGTGCGCGTCGCCCGGGAGAGAATCACGGCGGCGGAAGAGGGCCGCTTGCGGGTGCGGCCGATGGGCCGGCCCGTGTACGAACCGGAGGCGTCCCGTGCCACGCTGCCGCCGCGGAAGGTTTCCCTCCGCGCAGCGCAGCCCCCTCTCGCGCTGCATGGAACGGAGCAGAATCGATGAGGGTGGTGTACGAGTATTCACACCTGGGAGGCGCGGAGATCCTCAGAGTGCGACACCCGCGGCTGGAGGAGGAGATTCTGGAAGTCATCGGTGAGGTTCAGGCCCAGCGGACCAAGATTAGCCGGGAGAAGAGCAAGATGGGTCGTGCTCTGGTCTCACCCAAGGAAATGAACCGGCAGTTCAAGAGCCTGTTCCGCGCGCGAGGATATCAGGAGCTCCGCGATACCTATACCATCACAATTCCCGACAGTAAGGTCACCATCCCCGGCGCTTTCAAGCAGATTGATTTCGTGAAGGATCGGGTCCTGGTAGAGGTGCAGTTCGGAAAAATACGCCTTCATGTTCTACGACCTGGCCAAGTTCCAGTATTTCTTCAATGAAAACAAGTGCGATCTTGGTATAGAGATCGTGCCTGCGCATTGCCTCCAGAAGCAGATGTCCAGCGGTGTCTCTTACGGTGAGCAACTTGTCTACGACATCGAACGCCTGAAACGACACTTCCCCGCGGTACCTGTGAAGGTCATTCTCATTGATGCCGATTAGCCCCGTGCACCTCTGATCGGGATCCCTGTTGGACCCACCTCTGCGGTCACCGGGCTTCCCTTCCCCTACAGCGTGTACCGCCAGTTGCGCTCCACCTGCGTGGGCCGGCTTCCCACCGCAGGCGCCGGTCATGCGGGCCCTCCGGGAGAGTGCGCAGCAGGGGAGCCCGGGCCTGCAGCGGGGCCGATTGGGGGCCGCCCTGCTGCATAGGGCACCCCATGCGATCCCTTGCGCGGAGAGAAGTGGGCCTCGCAACGTAGGCACCGCTCGACCGGCCCCGCTCTCGGCGCACGGATGCGGCTCGGGAGAGGGGAGAGTCGGCGGAGGTGTGTTATCTTTGCGGATTCGGCCGAGGCGCAAGGCGTTGCCGGCTGGGTCTCACTCGGCCAGAGCCGGTCGGGGTTGAACACGGAACGCAGCAGGGCCGGGGTTTGCCCCGCCGAAAGGGGAGAGCCCAGGTCACTTCCGCGCCTGGCGGGCCTGCCGGAGGGCCTCGGCCTCCTCGGGAATCAACTCCCGCTCCACCTGTCCCGCGCGCACCGGGCGCAGGTACACCCGGCTTTCTTGCAGCGTGCACAGTGAAGTCAGAATGAAGCCGTCTTGCTCCTCGTCCAAGACGGCGAGGGCGAAACTAAGGTTCCCCTTAATGTCCTCCCGAGCGTCAAACCGCACGAAGCCCAACCGGGAGAAGGCGTGTCGGCTATGTTCGGCCAGTTCCTGGGTGCGCCGGTCGAGGGTTTGCAGACGACGGGCCACCTGTTCCAGGAAATTGCCCAACTGACCGGCCGCCTCGGCGGGCTCCAGTTCCCGCCAGACGGTGAGTAAGCGGCGACGGTCGGGCTGCAATGATTCGGCTAAATGGCGGGCTCGGTTTGCCCAGTATAGGGCCAGGCCCCCGGCGACCAGGGCCAGCGCGGCCAGGGCGACGGTGACCACCTCCAAAGGGGACATCACTGGGCTCCTTTGCTCTGCTCCTGGCGCTTGCGCACGGCGCGGCGGTCGAAGACGACATGAACCCCGGGGGCAATCTCGAGGGTAAAAGTATCCTCGGTGAGTTTCACAATCTGGCCATGAATCCCCCCGGCGGTGATAATGCGGTCGCCCACCTTCAGGTCCTTGATCAGCGCCTCATGCCGGCGCTGCGCCCGGACCTGGGGACGAACGATTGTGCCCCAGAAGAT
>CALFVE010000168.1 GCA_937928475.1 uncultured bacterium
GCCGGCCAGGACGAAGTGCTCGGCCTCGCGGTGCAGGCACACGCCGAGCAAATCGGGGATGTGCTGGCCGCCATTGAGGAAGGCCGCGAACCGGTGCTCAACGGCCGGGAGGCCCGGCGGGCCGTCGAACTCATCCTGGCCATCTATCACTCCTCCGCGAATCGGGAGGTAGTACGGCTCCGCTAGTCGCCGAAAAGATCGCCGCGTCAGCCACCTGACAGGCGGCCTATATGGTTAGTTATACGGAGTTTTCCACTGATGGAACACCTGTGCAGAGGGTTTTCCACGGACTTTTCCACAGTTTTCCACATTCGTGGGTGGAAGTCGTGGAGGATTCGCCCGAGGGCAGTGGCTGGTGGGTCGGCTCTCCCCGGACAGCCTCCGCGCCCCCCAGTCCGGCCCGTGCCCGCGGGAGTAGCGCGCTCAAAGAGTCAGGGGCAGGACCGAGAAGACATCGAAGTCCAGGGAGTCGGGGCCGCGCCGGGAAACCTGACGGTAGCCGGCGGCGGCGATCATCGCTGCATTGTCGGTGCACAGGCTGAGCGGAGGACACGCTCCCGGCAGGCCCAGGTCGGCAGCGAGTTGGGTGAAGTACGAGCGCAAGACTTGGTTCGCCGAGACGCCGCCGCCCAGCACAAGTTGCCTGACTCGGTAGTTGCGGGCCGCCCGGCGCAGGCCACGAATCAAGCAGTCCACCACGGCCTGCTGGTAGGAGGCCGCCAGGTCGGCCCGTTCCGCTTCGCTCCTCGGTTCGCCGTGCTCCTGCAGATGCCGGACGAGAGCGGTCTTGAGGCCGCTGAAACTGAAGTCGAAATGCCCGGTTTCCGGACGCGGAAAGTCCACCGCCCCCGGGTCCCCGCTCTGTGCCGCCTTCTCCAACGCCGGACCGCCGGGGAAGCCCAGCCCCAACAGGCGCGCGGCCTTGTCCAGCGCCTCGCCGGCGGCGTCGTCGCGAGTCTGGCCGACGGTACGGTACTTGCCCGGCACCTGCATCAGCACCAGGTCGCTGTGCCCGCCGGACGCGATAAGACCCAGGGTGGGGTAGAGGTCCTGCGCGGGAGGCTCTTCCCCGGGGTAATGCAGGAAAGCCGACATCAGATGGCCCTCCAGATGATTCACCGCCGAGAGCGGCAGGCCGGTGGCCAGAGAGTACCCCTTGGCGACGCTCACCCCTACCAGCAGCGACCCCACCAGCCCGGGGCCTTGCGTCACCGCGATTAGGTCCAGGTCGTTGAAGCCGACGCCGGCGGCGTCCAGCGCGTCCTGGACCACGCGGGTTATCACCTCCAGGTGCCGGCGCGAGGCGACCTCCGGCACTACGCCCCCGAATACCTGGTGGAGGTGATCCTGTGCTGCGGTGACCAGACTGCGGATCTCCCCTCGGCCGCGCAGCACGGCGGCGGAGGTCTCGTCGCAGGAGGTCTCCAGCCCCAGGGTCAGACTAGCCGAGTTGCAGGGCGGTGCGCAGGTCATAATCGTGCTGGGCTTGCCATGCGGCGACTTTCTCGGCCAGTTGCTGCCGGGTGGCATGCGCCAGAAGGTCGGGGAACACGGCTTCTACTGCATCTTCCTGATTGTCTGGGTAATAGCACCTGCGCAGGCGGGTGACGCGAAATCCAAGTTTCTTGTATAGCGCCGCCGCGGCCTGGTTGCTCACACGGTACTCCAGAACCACCAGCCGCGAACCTGCCCCGGCGGCCATTTGCAGAGCCAGGAGCACCAGAATCTCGGCAAGGCCTCGTCTCCGGAAGGCCGGCGCGGTGGCCAGAGTGCCCAAGTGGAACTCCACGTCATAGAACCAGCCGCCCAGGTAGGCGACCGGCTCGCCGGCAAGTTCCGCCACTAGGTACAGCGCTTCGGCGGGAGCGGCCAGGTCCGACGCGATCATCTGTGCCGACCAAGGCACCGGGAAGGACTGCTGCTCGATAGCCAAGATGGCACGCAGGTCCGCGGGCCGGGCTCGGCGCACCACTAGGACAGGTCTGGACGAATCAGGCGTGGTCACAGTCCCAGGTTCACTACGTGGCTGCGCTCGGCCTGGGAAAGGCTGACATATTCGGGGCGCAGGGTGAACCAGGTGTCCTCGGGCGCCTCGGCCAGCAATGGCTCTGCCAGCCGCGCGATAGTGGCTGCCGCCGGACTCTCCGGCCGCCCGGCATCGGCTTCCGCCCAGGGATAGCGGGCGGCGAAGGCTTCCAGGTCCGACCAATCGCCGGTCAGGATTACCGGTTCCGGATCGCCCGCGGCAGATAGCATCGCGGGGAGTGCAGCAACTGCCACCACGGCCGGCGGGGAGACGGAATCGGGGGCAGAGGCGGCCGGGAAGATCGTAGCGTGCACATAGTCCCGGCGACAGGGCTGAAGCACCGCGATGACCCTCCCCGGATGGCGCGCCGCGCACTCCACGGCCCAGGCTTCGGGCGTGGAGATGCCGACGACAGGGATGCGCAGGGCATGGGCTAGGGCCTTGGCCAGGGCCAGACCGACCCGCAGGCCGTTGAAAGAGCCGGGACCGCGCGAGACGGCCAAGCCGCGCAGGTCGCGGGGCGCTGTCCCGCTCTCGCGGAGCAGCGCCGCCACCGCCGGCGGGAGCAAGCGACAGGCCTCCTGCCGCGTGTCGAACTCGCGACTGCCCAGCAGGTCTCCCTCGCGGACCAGAGCCACGCTGCCCACCCGACCCGAACTCTCAATGGCCAGAATCATGCCTGCGCAACTCCTCCACGAGCGCAGTAGGGCGCAACCCCCGCCCGACGAACTCCAGCCGACGCCCGCCATCGGCGTAGGCGAAATTGATGGCCAGCACCTCGGCCGGCCACAGATCGGGCACGCGGTCGGCCCATTCCAGCGCGATGACGCAGGTGCGGGCGTACTCGTCCACGCCCAGGTCGCGAAACTCCGCGCCGGAGCCGACCCGATAGGCATCGAGGTGCAGCAGGGGCAAGGGGCCCGGATGATAGTGCAGCAGAACAAAGGTGGGGCTGCTGACCCGGCCCTGCACCCCGAGGCCCTCGGCAAGTCCCTGCACGAAGCAGGTCTTGCCGCTGCCCAGGTCGCCGCAGAGCGCGAGGAAGTCGCCGGCCTGCAACCGTCCCGCGAGCCATCGGGCCAGGGCCCGAGTGTCCTCCGCGGTCGCCGTCACTAGAGTGTGGCGAGCCTGTGTTGAGTTGGTGGGGGGATCAATGGCCATGAGCGGAACAACTGCCAGACGGCGGCCCAGCCGGGGCCGGACACCTGTCCCCCGACCAGGGGCCCTCGCCTGCGACGCCCGAGCCGCGTTCCACCACTCTCCCCTCAGCAGTGCCGCGATACCCGGATTTCCTCCGGCGCTTCGGGGCCGGTGAGAGGCGCGAGGACCTGCCGCCGGATGTCCAGGGCGATCTCCCGGCCGCGGGGGTCCGACCAGAGGGGGCGGCGAAGCAGGGCGTTGTCCAGCAGTTGCGCCGCCTGTGCCCGGGTGAGTTGCAGTCGTAGGCCGAGCCAGATAAGTTGGTTGGCGTAAAGCAGCACGCTGCTTTCCCCCTCGTAGCCGCTCACCGGCTGGCCTTCGTAGGTCAGGCGGCGCATCTCGCCCAGCACTCCGCCGGCCAAGACCACCTCGGTTAGGGGGATTATCTCGCAACCCCAGCGCAGCAGGTCGAGCTCAGGGTGCCGGTCGGCCTCGGCCGGAAGCGCCCGCGCCACCAGCCGGGCGGCCGCCGTGCTGAAGAGTTTGCAGCCGCTCTCCAGGTCGGGATAGGGTCCGTAGGCGGCCCAGTACTGGGTATTGAGCGCCCGGCCCTCTCGCGCCAGCGCGAACTTGTACGCCTCGGTGGCCACTTCGTCCACCCAGTACTCCAGTTCGCCGCGCAGCCAATTCATGGGCCGATACAGGCTCTGACGACCGCCAATGACCGCGACATACTCCGTGCCTTGCTCCTCGCGGATCTGCTCGCCAAGCGCCACGAGGCGAGGCATGTCGCTTACGCGGTGGTCGCCGTCGGCATCCCGAGTGACGATCCAGGCGGGAGGGGCCTCGGCGCAGAGATAAGCCAAGCCTCGGGCGACGGCACTGCCTTTTCCCTGATTTTGGGGATTGGCCAACAGCCCAAAAGGCCGGCCGAAGCTGTCGCTCCATTCCTCCTGCAAGCGACGGCACACTGCTTCCACCCGCGCGCAGCCGTCTACGACGACCGCCAGGCGGTCCGGGGAGACCAGGCGCGGGCAACCGGCCAAGGTCTGGCGCAGCAGATCCTCGATTTGCTGCTCGCTCACCTGGGGCGCGAACCAAGCAGGGATGACCATGCCGAGGCGGTCCGGAAGGCCTTGTTCTTCATAGGGAATGTCCATGCGCCGTGACCTACCCGGGAGCGAGAACCGGCAGCACCCTTGGCTAGCGGCCTCGGAGCAGACGCAGCCAGAGTGGCGTGACCAGGCGGGCGGCGGCTGCCGCGGCGATGAGTTTGAGCGCATCCCCCGGCAGGAAGGGCACCACGCCTACGGCCAGCGCGTGGCGCAAGTCGGCGCCGGTCATCACGCAAAGCCCGGCTGCGCCGAGCGCGTAGATCACTGCCGAGCCGGCCAACATGCCCGCGATCATTCCCGTCCAGCCCCAGCGCCGTTGGCTGAAGCCGACCAGAGCCGCGGCGGGAAGAAAGCCGAGCAGATACCCGGCGGTGGGGCCGAGCACGGATCCCGTCGTGAACCAGGGCACTCCCGCGGCACCCGCTAGGAGATACAGGGCCTGCGAGCCCGCACCCCCCGCTGGACCCAGGACGGCACCAGCCAGCAGCACCGCCCAAGTCTGCATTGTCACCGGCACCGGCGAGAAGGGCAGCGGGAAGCGCAAGCGAGAGGACGCAGCCGTAAGCAATGTGAAGGCGACGACGCCCGCGGCGCCTAGGAGCGCAGATCGCCAGCGGGTCTCGGCCCGTACAGTGATCGCGTTAGCCGCATCGCCGGCCAAGTAGGAAGGATGGTCGCTCATAGTGGTGGGGATTATAGCACAACTGGGGGGAGGGAAAAGTGGAACGTGGAAGGTGGAACGTGGAATGTGGAAGCGGGCAGCGGGGGCGCGGAGCCGGACGGGGGAACTTTTCCGACTCTGAGTTGTTCTATACTATTGACAATAGTAGTCAAAGAGGGTAAACTATCAACGGTAGTAGATGCGGGGCCCAGGCCGTGGCAGTAAGGGAAGCAGTCCAGTGCGATAAGAAGGAGGAAGCGAGATGCACAAGGCAGTCGCGCAGATAGCAGTGGTGTGCGTGCTGGGGGCACTGAGCAGCCTGGTCTGGGCGCAGAGCCCGGCGGTCGGGCCGAGCGCGGCCGTTCCGGGGCTCTACGGACCTGCTGTGCCGCTCATCCCCCCAACCTCAGGTTTGCCGGGGACGCCAGGCGCGGCCACAGCCGCGGTGAATCCCGGAGATCTGGTCGTGCGAGTGATCGAACTCAAGTACATGAATCCGGCGCTGGCGGCAATACTGTTCGGGGGTGTTGTCGTCTATGACCCCAGCAGCGCCGCCGGCGGCTTCGGAACCCCCGGGTACGGAACGACCGGGTATGGCAGCGTCGGCTACGGAGGCGGCGGCTACGAGCCAGGCAACACCGGCTATCGTGCCGGCTCCGGTCGCGCCTTGGGCGGCCGCTTTGCTTACTGAGGCCGGACCGCAGCGCATGTGAAGAGGAGGCATTGAAATGCGGGGGATCGCAGTAGGTCTTACAGTCGTGACGGTGCTAGGGAGCCTGCTTGTACTGGGGGCGCCGGTAGCGGCCGAGGATCTGATGTACTACCGCGGCTACTTCTCGGCCGAGACGGTGGAGCAGCCCCTCCAGGGCTTCTGGTATCGGGTTGACCACAACACCCTGCAACCGGCTTTCTACTACCAGTACCGCACCCAGCCGTTTGCCTTGTACTCGCGGGAGACGGCACCGGCCAAGCCTGGCGAGGGCGAGCGCAAGGAGAGCACAGCCGCGACGTCGCTGAACCCGAAGCCCCCCGTGGTGCTGTTCTCGCCGGTGCCTCTGCCGGGGCAGTACTGGTATCAGGAGCCGGGGGTATATGCGTTTCACACCCAAGACCTGGGCTGGCCCTACGGCAACCGCAAGTAAGGGGACGGCCGATGGAACTTCCGCAGAGTCTTGTGTGTCTAAGTACTATGGGCAGTAGTAGGTCGGCGCATTCTCCCAAGAAAGGAGGGGCAAAGATGCACTACAAGTTGCTGAGCACAGTCGGGGCGATGATCCTGGTGCTGGCGATCGGGACGGGCCTGGTGGCGCCACGCCCGGCGCAGGCCAATGACCTGGGGAAGATTCTGGCGAGAGCGA
>CALFVE010000169.1 GCA_937928475.1 uncultured bacterium
TAGTCGTAGTCTCGCCGGCATGCATGAAATAAGGGAAGCGAACGGCCAGGTCGCCACTGGAGCTTAGCCCGAAGACCTGGTTGTTGGCGGAACCGGTGTAGCCAGGCAGGGCCATGATCCAGAGGCGGGGGAGAGACATGACCTTTTTCTCCTCGTTGTACAGGGCGCCCCGGCGGAAGACGAGTTTCTCCCCGCTGAAGACTGTGATCTCCCGCGCCAGGATCCAGTTGCTGCTGCTGTTGCGCTCGCGCTGGAAAGCGTCATCGGGTATCTCCCAGTCCATGGCGCGAGGCTCGAGGGTCGTGAGGTCGAAGGTCAGCCTCTCCACCCCGGACTCTCCCAGGCGACGAAGCACCCCGCGCTTGTGGGGGAGATCGAGATAGAAGTCACTGCCCTCCAGGCGCTGCTCGCCGAAAGAGAGCACGCCGGGGCCCCCGCGCAGCAGCATCTGCTCGACGTTGAGTTGCAGCAGGTCGGCACCTTCCAGGCGCACCCGGCCGAAGCGCACCCAGGCTTGATCGCGCGCCTCCACCAGGCTTTGCTCCAGCGCGTAACCAGTCCAGCCGCCGCCCACGTGGACGATGCGCGTCTCCACCAAACCAGTCTCCCCGGGAGTGACGAACTCCACCATGCTCTGAATACGGCTGTTGAGGCAGGTGACGGTCACCATCGCCAAGCCGGGAGTGCTGCTGAGCAGATAGGCGCTGACCACCCCGCCCCGGGACTCCAGGTTGAGAGTTGCCTGCCGGTCGGTCCCGGTGGTGGTGAGCTCGCCAAAGTCGGTATGCAGCACCACGGGAGTGCGGTCGGCGAAGGGGCGGCCCTGCTCATCGCGGAGATCCACCCGCAAGCGAGCGCGCGTCTTGCCGTCGGCCGGGACGCGGCTGGGAGTGGCGGTGACGTCAAGGTTGACGCGGCCAAAAAGGGTGCCTTGCGGGTGAGCGGGAAGGGCAGCCAGCCACGCCAGCCAGGTAGCGAGAACAAGTGTGAACCCGGCAGGCAGGCTTCCCAGTGGACGACGTGGTCTCATCGAGGAAAAGGCCGGCCCGACCCCGGCGATCAGGCCGGCCTCGCGGTGCTCAGACTAGGGAAAGGAGACCTGAGTGAAGCTGGCGTATGGGCTGACCGCCTGGTTGGTATAGACCGCCGCAATGCGGTAGCGGTACAGATGGCGGTCGGTGGTGGAAACGCTGGAATCGAAAAAGGTGGTAGTGCCTGCCCCGACCAGGCCCTGGTCAATGGACTGGTACGGCGCACCATCCACAGAGCGCTGGATCTGGTACTTCAGCAAGGTCAACCCCGTGGGAGGCGGCGCCTGCCAGTTTAGGCGAATGCCCCCGGCCTCCACGTTGAGGGAGACCGGCACTGGCGGGGCTGCCCCTGGCGGCGCGCCGGCGCTGTTCCCCTTGCCGCTGACCAGCAGCGCCAGCAGGCCCACCCCGATGATGATGGGGATCCATGAGGGCTTGCCCCTCGGTACCGACGGTGGGGCTGCCGCCTCCTCACCCGCCACCACCGCCGCGATCTGGCGCACCGCATCCTGGATCGCCTCTCGGATCAGGGGGCGATCCGCCCCGGTGTAGTTGGCCACAGCCGCCGAGGCCCCGACCACCTTGAAGGTGCGCTCAGCCTGGGGCGTCGCCGCGGCTTCCCCGGTCTGCGCGTTGAAGTTGGCCGCGACCGAATAGAGCTCCCCTGCCAGGCTGATCTTGGCCTGCCGAGGATACTCGGTGACCACCAGGCTCTCGATGGTCATCTGGAGAACAGCGTCTGTCCGCAGAGCATAGGCGACCACCACCGCAGCGGCGGGGGTCTGCGGCAAGGCTTCCGCCTGCACCGGCACCAGGCGCCCCTCGGCGATCGCCCGCCGCACCTGCGGCGACACCGGGGTGAACTCCAAGGCTGCCAGTCCCGGTTTGCCGGCCAGGGCCAGCACCATCTGGTCAGCAACCAGCCGGCCCAGGCCCGGATCGCCGCGCCCGCTCTGGTCCGCAGCCGGCAAGACCAGAATGGTGCGTGCGGGTTCGGTCTGCGCAACGCCCGGCACGGCGAGCACGGGGACAAGGGTGGTGACAACTGCTACGGTCAGCAACCAACTCAGGGTGCGCCACAGCCGGCTTCTTCTTATTGCGGTCATTGCACTTTGGCCCCCTCTTGATGGCCTGGAGGTTAGGTCTCCGGCAGGCAACTCCGACGCCGTCGGCGGATGGCTCCCTCCGCTGGCGCCCGCAGGTTCACGGCCTGCGCTCCACCCGCCGCCGAACGCGGCCTACCGGGTTACAGCAAAGGCGGCGATGATCCTGCTCGCCTGACCCGATTCCGGGCAGCGAGCGGAGATTTCACACAGGTAGCGACCGGCCGGCACGCGGGTGCCGTTGTCCGACCGGCCATTCCACAGCACTGTGTTGGTGCCGGCCGGGAAGGCCTGCCCGGCGACCAGGCGGCGGATGACCACTCCCGCGATGTTGCGAATCTGCACGTCGAGCGCGGCCGGCGCACCCAGCGCGAAGGTAAGCGCATAGTTGCCACCCGCCACGGCTTGCGCCTGCGCGCCAGTGATAAGCGGCGGCACTTCTGACTTGGGCTGCGCGCTGATCTTGAACAGGCGGGTGCCGCCCTCGGGCATTTCAAACCGGTACTTCGCCGTGGTGCGCATGTAGTAGCGCCCGCCGGTCGCGGTGTCCTCCAGAACCAGCACCAGATCGCTCGGCACCTCGGAGAGGTCCGGCCAGGATAGCGCCAAGTCCCGCTGCGGGCTACTGGCGGTCACTTGCAAGCACCAGACCTTCTCCTGTGACCCACTCGCCTTCAGGTCCACCAGGCGAGCGGCGCCCGTACCCGAGGCCTCCACGAAGGCCGCCAGCACTTTGGCGCCCATCGGCGCGGGCGGGGCCACGATGTCCCGGGCGTCCAGCTCATCCCGCGCTCCTGCCGCCACCCCGAAGGTGCGCACCGCCGGCGCTTGACCCGCCCGGTTCAGCACCACAGTGGCGCGCCACTCGCCGGGCTTTGCGCTGGCGGGCCGGGCGGCTGGGGACGCCGAGGTCGCACCCAGAGCCCCGAGCGGAGACACGACCAGGCCAATGTCCGCATAGGCCAGGATCCAGTAACCGACGTACGGGTCCAGGCGGATCTGGCTGAGTTCCTCTCGCCATTCGTACTCGCGCGTGGTGGGGTTGTAATCGAAGAGGGTGGGCTGGAGCAGACCCTGCCCGATGGCCTCCTGCATGCTCACCTGGCTGCCGTAGGGCGTTATCACCTCGCAGGTGTCGAATTGCACCGGGAAGATGAAGGGGTTTCCGATCTGGTTCCAGCCCCGCGACAGGCTTAGCGTCACCGGCGCGTCCAGTGGCAGCGGCTGCGCGTCGGCCGGCAGGACGATCTGCACCGCCGCTCGGTTGAGCAGCCAGTAACCGGCGCCGATCTGGACGTTGGTCACGAAGGGATCGGGGAACCAGCGATAGGTCAGGCTGAGCGGATTCCAGCGGATCAGGGAGCCCAGTTGTCCCGGCTGTAGGCCGCCCAGGCTCTCGAAGACGTGCTCGGCGTCATTGTTGGTGAACTCATAAGGGATGGAGATCATCTCCAGCCCGTTTACCGAGGGGCGCGGATTAATGACAGGCACCGCCGGTATGTAGATGCGGCGGTCCACCGTCCGCCCCCGAGGGCCGCTGAGCCCCACCGTCACCGTGCCAGGGCGAGCCGCCGCCGCGCTAAGCGTCCAGGTAGCGCC
>CALFVE010000170.1 GCA_937928475.1 uncultured bacterium
CCTGGATACGAGTGTTCATCTCGATGAAGTAAAAGCGTCCCCGGTTGTCCAGGAGGAACTCGACGGTGCCGGCGTTGCGGTAGCCCACCGCTTGGGCCGCTTTCACCGCGGCCTCGCCCAGTCGCCGACGCAAGGCGGGGGTCACTGCCGTCGAGGGGGACTCTTCGATGAGTTTCTGATGCCGGTACTGGATGGAGCATTCCCGCTCGCCCAGGTGAATGATGTTGCCGTGCTCATCGGCCAGCACCTGCACCTCAATATGCCGCGGCTCGGTCAGATACTTCTCCAGGTAGACCTCGCCCGAGCCGAAGGCCGCCCGCGCCTCCGCGCGCGCTTGCTCCAGCGCCCGGCCGATGCCCTCCGGATTGTGCACCACCCGGATGCCCCGGCCCCCGCCGCCCAGCGCCGCTTTAATCATGATGGGATAGCCCAATTCCTCCGCCAAGGCCCGAGCCGCGCGGGTGTCCCGCACCCCGTCCTCGCTCCCCGGCACCACCGGTACGCCGGCTTCCCGCACGGTCCGCCGGGCCGCCGCCTTGTCCCCCATCTTCTCGATCACCGAGGCCGGTGGACCAATGAACTTGAGTTTGCAGGCCTCACAGGCCTCGGCGAAGGAGGAGTCCTCCGAGAGGTTGCCGTAACCAGGATGGACGGCTTCGGCTCCGGTAATAACCGCCGCCGAGAGGATGTTCGCGGCGTTCAGGTAACTATCGCGGTTAGGAGCCGCGCCAATGCAGACGGCCTCGTCGGCCATGCGCACGTGCAGACTGTCGCGATCGGCCTCCGAATAGACGGCGACCGTGCGGATCTTGAGTTCGCGGCAGGCCTGCAGGATCCGACAGGCGATCTCTCCGCGATTGGCTACCAGTATCTTCTCGAACATACGGCTCCTGGCCTAGTCAGAGTCAACTGCGGTCACTCACCTGCGAGAGACGGAAAGTGCAGGAAACCATGTCTGGCTAGAACTTTTCATGCCCCGGCGTGGGGTCCCAGACGCGGCCGGTGGCGGGATCGTACCCGAAGGGCTGGCCGCTTACCGCGCACTTGAGCGGAATGCCCCACTTTGGATCCAGCGCGGCGGGAAACTCCCCGCTGGTATCTTTCTCCATCTGGATCATCATCCGCAATTGCCGCAGGTACTCGACGCACTCGACGCTTTGGCCCTTCTGCATGGCCCGGCCCAGCGTGGTCTGCGCCTCGCCCTCGAAGCGCGGCTTGGTCTCTTGTCCGCCTTGCGGCCGCAACCACACATACCAGACCACCACCATGATGATCGCGACGGCCACGAGCAGCCCGATCAGGCTGGCCTGGCCCTCCTGGCCGCGCCCTCTAATCTGCTTCATGCTCGCTCATTCCTCCGACTCCGGCTTGAGCACAATCAAGGCATCCCCAAATTGCACGGGCTGGTGCTCCTCGGCGACGACCTCCACCACGGTCCCTGCAGTCGGCGCGGTGACGGCGGTGATCTGGCGCAGCGACTCAATGGTCCCGATGGTCTGACCCGCCTCCACCCGGTCCCCGACCTCCACCAGCGGCTCCGCCTCGGGGCCCTGCCCGCGGTGGAAAAATCCCACCAGCCGCGCCCGCACCACTACCGTATTCTCGTCGCGGGCCGCCGCCGGCCCTGGCTCTCCCGCTATGGCCGCCGCGGCGCCCCCGCGGGCCTCCGGACCCGCCACTGGCGGCGCCTGCCGCCGCAGCCGCACGTAGAAGTCACCCTCGCCCACCGCGAGCTCTGCCGCCGAAGACGACTTCAGCAACCCCAGCAGGCTCAGGATGCGGTCTCGGTCCATCGGCTTGCCCCGCTTCGGCGGTTACTTGCTTACCCGGGTGACGTATTCCCCGGAGCGAGTGTCCACCGTAATAATGTCGCCGGTATCAATGAACAGCGGCACGGTGACCCGAATGTCGCCCTCGATTGTCGCCGGCTTGGAGCCTCCCTGGGCAGTGTCCCCCTTCAGGCCCGGCTCGGTGTAGATGACCTCCCGGTCCACCGTGGTGGGCAACTCCACCCCGATAACGCGCTCCTCGTAGACGGTGATGAACAGGTCTTCCCCCTCCTTCAGCCAGGGGAGAGCCTGTCCAACCTGCTCCCGGGTCAATTCCCGCTCCTCGTAGGATTCGTTATCCAGAAAGTGATAGGTCTCCCCGTCGGTCCACAGGTACTGATGGGAACGCTTCTCCAGACGGGCGAGTTCGACGCGATCTTCGGGATCGAAGGTCTTGTCGAACGACTCCCCACTGATCACATCCCGCAGTTTGGTACGGATCATGGCCGAGCCACGACCTACCCCGCGGTGATGATTAGCACTGAGCACGCGCAAAATCCGCCCCTCCAGGTCAATGACATTCCCCTCCCGCAAATTCGTCGCCAGAATCAACGGTCGAACCTCCTGCTAGGCTTGCCCACCAGCCTCCGCCCACGCACAGGCTCCCCGGCAGCGGGGTTCGGCGGCAGCGCGCGAGGGTGGCCGGCGCGGCAATGATCGCTACGATGAATGTCTGAAAAGTGTACACGAAAGCCGGGGAGATTGCAAAGGCAGCCGCCCCGGGGAGAGTGCGTTCCCCAGCAAGAAGTCGCCCCGCTATCGAGAGGCGCCTACTCGAACACGACCATCCCGTGTTCCCGGACCTCCGGCACCACGCATGAGGCTCGGCCGTTCCCCCAGGTGAACTCCAGCGGCTCTTCGCCAGGAACCTGGTAGACCCGCCCGGGCCTGGCATCTAGGCGCAGGCTCACCGCCACGTCGTGCAGCGGCACGATGTCGTCCAGCGTCGGTTGGTGACTCGCTGGGCGCAGAGGATGATAATTGACGAGGTGCACTATCGTCTTTTCGCCTAGGCGGGTGACGGTCACCTCGGCGCTGGCCGGAGCGGTGGTCCGCACCAGGGGTTCCGGCAGGAGCAACCGTAGGCAGTTGCGCACCAAGCGCCGGTAGTTGAGGTCCCCGCGGTCCCAGTAGGCCTGGAAGATCTTCCCGTACACGTAAATGACGTTACTGCGACGCACCACGGCCGGCCGCTCCGCCTTCCGCGCAGCCGGGGTATACGAGTGGGAGACATAATGCTCCCAGGTGCGATTAAAGTACGGGTCCCAAACCTCGGCAAGAATCTCAGCGTCAGAGGCGGGAACCACCGCCATCGAGCCCCCGACCATTACCTGCAAGAACTCCGCCGGCAGGCCCTGGTTCACGCCAGGCAGCGGCCGGAAGAAGTCGGGACTGAAGGGACTAGAACCTCGGTAGGAGACGCCGAGGAGCTCCGCCAGGGCAAACTCGCCGGCGGTCTTATCCACAAGCGCCTCGTAACTGAACAGGAGCGCCCCGCCCTGCTGGAGATAGGTCTGCAGTTTGTTCACGAGTTCAGGCGTGGGCTCCGCCGTGTCGGGGATGACCAGCACACGGTAGCGATCGAAGTCGGCCCAAGGCTCAATGATGTCGAACTGCTCATGCTCCTCCATCAGCATCTGCATAGCGCCGTCATGGCTGGCGTTCTTCTCCCCCGCCATGACGATCGCCATTTCGGTGACCGCTTCGGCTCCTTGGCACCAGGGCTGCTTGGCCGCCACGTCGCGGAAGGCCTCCCCGATCACCTGGTAGACCGCCGGGTCGAGCCGGCCGCGCGGGTGCATCTGGTCCCCTATCGAGATGGCGCCGGTGTGTGCCAGAATCTGCCCACACTCCCACTTGAGCGCGCTGGGCGACTTGAGCCCTCCGAAATCCCCCCAGGAAAGTTGGAACCGACCGGTCATTCCCTGAATCGGCTTGCCCAGGGTACGAGCATAGCGCGCGAAGCAGGGGAAGAAGGAATACCCCCAGCCTCCCGTAGGCAGCGCCTCTAGTTCCATGTGGCTCATGTACTTGATGCGCGTAGGCAAAGTCTGATCTATTCTCCCGCAGCCGTTGTAGAAGATGGTGGCCTGCGGGCGGCGATCCCAAACCACCGCGCTCAGGCGGGCCATGAAGCGCTCGACGATCAGGTCGCTCATGCGCCGGACGTCAGATTCCCGGCGTGGGTCCAGGCCCTCCCGCGCCATGCTCTCCAAGCAATAGCGGCAATAGCAGCCTGGCTCATGATGCCATACAATGTCGAAAAAGACCCCATCTATCTCATAGCCCTCCACGACCTCTCGGGTGATAGCCTCGACGTAGTCCACGTAGGGACTGTTCAGGCACAGGGAATGCCAGCCGAGGTAGTTATCGGTGAAGTACTCGGGCCGACGCGCCCGGCCGTGCACGTCTACCTGAGACCATTCCGGGTGTAGTTTGCCAATATGGTCATCCCAGACGCAGCTGATGTAGACGGGAACCCGGATGCCATGCCGGTGGCAGGCCTCGATCTGTTGACCGAGCAGGTCGAACTGAAGTCCCGGATGCACCGGGCCGACCTGCGAGGGGTAGTAGCACTGCCCGTGATGGCAGCGGGCGAAGCAAGTACAGACTTCCACGTGCGCTTCCTGCAGGGTACGCGCAAACTCGTCCGCGTCGAAGTCGGCGCCCACGTCTGGGATCAAGGGCGAGGTGTGAAAGTCAAGATGCACCCAGCGCAAGGGCAGGACTAAGGACGATCGGCGGGTGGACATGGGGGGATCACTCCTATTCGCTAGTGGGTTTCAAGACTTGCCGCCAGGGCCACCAGGCACCACGGCGTAGGCCTTGCTTGGCGTCAGCCGCAGTTCCCCGTTGGCCGGGGACAAACCTCTCTGACGCCAAGCGCTTATATCCGCCGGTCAGCACCGGCCCCGTATCTCAAGATTCGCTCAAGTAAGCATAGTGTTTGCATCAAGCCCATTTGTATTCGCCGGGGCACCGGTATAATCGCGGTGAAAATCAGCGCAGGGGCGGCGGCACACCGACCGGTGTGAAGGTCCTCAGGATCCGACCGCGCAGCCCATGCGATTCCCTATACGCTCAAATCTGCCCCCCGCCTGCATGAAGTAGCACAGGGCCAGGCTCCCCCGCCTGGCCCTAACTCCCTCTTGGCACCTGCTGGCCCGCTCGCCTCTATCTCGTCGCCAGGATCCCCTCCACCCAGCGCGGGGGTTCAGGGGGCTCAGCGGCCAGCATCTCCCGCCAAGCCTCGTCGGTCAGCCGGTCGCCCATGGGATGCTTGAACTCGTAGTAACTCAACGTCGCCCCTCGCCCCACGAAAACCTTCCCCTGCGGGTCATTGTACGCTACCAAGATTTCCCGCACATAGCCGGTCCCCTCCTCCAGAACCTGACCCGTGTTGATGTCCGTCAGCACATCAGCAATGACCGTTGTCTTCAGCGCCTGGTCATCCACCTCCTGCAGGCCAGCCTTTAGCCGCCAGGAGAAATGCTTGAGCATGTGCTCCTGCTCCTCGGTCAGGGCCTGGCCCGCCAACTCCCGCCGCGAAGCGTCGAGCAGGTCGCTGAGCAGGCCCGCCAGCGTATCGAGACGCTCAGCCACTGTCTCGCTGAGCAGACCCAGGTCCTGCAGCCCGCTATTCATCGAGTTGGTGAGGGCGAGCAGGCGCGCATAGAACTCTGGCTGCGGCTCCACCTGCCCCACGCTGGCGGGAACAGCCGGCGGCGCCGGCGCGGCCCCGGCAATGGGCACGTAGGGCTGCTTGGCGTAGAGAATGGTGTCGTGGCGTAGTTGCGCCCAGGAGGCCAGGGCGGCCTGCAATTGACGGTCCTCCCAGGCGACGGTGCGCATGAAGGTCGGATAGCCCTCGGGCCGAGGTTGAATCAGTGCGTGCAGCGCATAGACCCAGCCCATGTACAGATTCCGACCCCAGTCGGCGGTGCCCAGCGAGCCGAACTCCTGGCGGAGCGCCGCCATGCTCATATCGTAGTTGCCGTAGGCGGTGTCGCCCTCCTCCTTGAGGATGGCCAGGGCCCGGTCGCTGCCCAGCACCGCCATTACGTCCAGCCCTCGGGCGAAGGCCCGCTGTGGCCCGCCCTGGGTGGGCTCCATCGTGAAGGGCTTGCCTTCCCCCTGGAAGGGGCCGACGACCGGAAAGACCAGCTGCTGGAACATGTAGGAGTCCGGCGTGTACCTCTGGCCCATCACCCGCAGGCCCTGGGTATCGGCGAGTAACTGGTCCAGTTGCTGGGGCGAGAAGGGCGGGAGAAGGGTGACCTCCCCGGTGCCTCCGTAAATCTTCGGCCGGGGGAGCGCGGCGAGTCTATCCCGCAAAGCCGTAAAGGTGGAAGGCTCGGCGAGTTTACTCCAGGCAAAGACCGCCCCGCAGACCTCCTTCACTGCCTGGGCATACTGATAGGGGGTAAGGTCATCGGCGAAGCCGGCGAAGAAGGCCGTGACCAGGTAGAGGCGCTGCCAGGTATCGGCCGGGCTGGGCTCCGCGCCCTGGGCAGGCGCATACAAGAGCGAGGCGATCAGCGTCGCCGAGAGGGTCTGGGAGCGCGCCTCCTCGGCCGAGACGAGCGCGTCCGGCGAGAGGTCCTGGCCCTTGATCAGGAAAACCAACCGCCCGTACCACATCATCGCCTTGAAGTAGGCCTTCAGACTCTCGCTGCGCGTGTAATGGCCGCGCGGCACGTACTGCGAGTAGTCTTCCCGGTAGCCGAAGATAGGACTGCTTGCGAAGCCCTGATGAGCCTCGATCAGCGCCAATTCCTGGCCGACCGTCTCAGCCACGGAGCCGGGGGCCGAGGCGCCCGGCTCGAGCAGCGCCCGGGCTACCGAGAAGTAGGCCAGGTTCCGCTTAGCCGCTTCTTTCAGTTCCCCCTCGAAACTCCCGTACTGGGTTTCGCTTTCCTGCTGGAGCCGTTGGGTCAGGCTCAGCAGGGCCGGGATGAGTTTCTCCTCCTCGATTGTCCTGAGCGTCTCGTCGAATTGGATGTGAAACAGATGCAGCACCGCATCAGGCGTGGCCCAGACGGGGTCTCCGGCGTCCTCGATCTCCCCGTAAGCCTCGGCGATGTCCTCCCCGCCCAGGCGGTCGGTGATCACGAACCCGTGCTGGCGCAAGCGAGCCCGCTGCTCTGCGGAGAGCGGCTTCAGCGTGGCCTGGTTGACGACCTTGTTCAGATCCAGCGGCAGAGAGTAACCGGGAACCCGGGCGGGAGCGGAGATGTCGGCCGGGTGATAGTACTGGGAGAAACCGGTGGGCAGGGGCTGGTCGGAAAGCGCGAGGCGGGCCTCGGCGGGATTGCTCGCGGGTCCGGGAGGGTCGGCAGCCCGGCAACCGATCACTACCCCAGACCCCAGAAGCACGGCGAGGACCAGGAGACACGCGTAATCCCTCATCCCAATCGCCTCCCTGCAAGATGAATCGGGTTTCGCAGTCTGGCGACCCGACCAAGAAGACAAAGCCCGAGGTACGCGCCCGGGGATGAGACGCAGGCAGAGGACGTGCTGTTCCACCCTCGCAGGCGGCCCAGGTGTCAAGTGCCGGCCCGGCCGCCCCTCCACCGGCCCCTGTCAGTCTTGCTCGTCCCCGTCGCGACTCGCGACCCGCCCCTACCCCCGGATCATCGTCCCCACGCCCTCGTCGGTGAACAGTTCCATCAGCAGCGCGTGGGGGATGCGGCCGTCAATGAGGTGCGCATAAGGCACGCCGCCCTCCACCGCGCGCAGGCAGGACTCGAGTTTGGGGATCATCCCCTTGCCCACCGTGCCGTCGGCCAGGGCGGCGCGCACCTCGGCCAGGGTCATTTCGCTGATCAGGCTGCTGGGGTCATTCACATCGCGCAGAACGCCGGGTACGTCGCTGAGGGCGATCAGTTTGACTGCCTCCAGGGCCACGGCGATGTCGCCGGCGGCGGTGTCGGCGTTGATGTTGTAACTCTCTCCGCCCGGACCGACGCCTATCGAAGAAATCACGACCACGTAGCCGGCGTGGGTGAGGACGTCAATAACGGAGCGGTCTACGCTCGCCACCTCGCCCACCAGACCCAGGTCTCCTACCGGCGACTCCTTCTTGCAGGCCACAATCAGGTTGGCGTCCTTCCCGGACAGGCCCACCGCGCGCGCGCCGGCCGCGTTGATGGCGGCGACCAGGTCCTGGTTGATCTCGCCGACCAGCACCATCTGCACGATGCGCATGGTCTCCTCATCGGTGACGCGGCAGCCCTCGATGAACTCCGGCTCTTTGCCCAGGCGGCGCATCATCTCGCTGATGGAAGGCCCACCGCCGTGGACCACGACCGGCAAAATGCCCACGTAGCGCAGGAGAGCTAGGTCGCGGGCCACCTCGGCCTTCAGGGCAGGGTCGGTCATGGCGGCGCCGCCGTACTTGACGACGACCGTCTGCCCGGCCCACTTCTGGATGTAGGGCAGGGCCTCGATTAGCATCTGAGCGCGCAGTTGCAGGTCTTTCATTCTGCTGCTCCCTATGAACAACCCGGAGGCTTCAGACTAGTACCGGCACCGAACCCCCTGAAGCGTGCAGGTAAACCCTCGCACTCGCCCGGCGAGGGGAATATACACTTATGCCTGGGCCCTTTCAACCCAGGCATCGAACTGGCTAGCGGAGCCCGGGCGAACGACCGCAGCCAGCACGGCGGACGCAGCGCCGGGCTTGCGAAAGCAGCCGAGCGCCACTACCGGGCACACTTGGTGCAGGCGCGCCCGTGCTGACCGTTTCGAGAGCTAGAACCGGTAGGCCGCCAGAAGCCTCGACCGGCTTGATGGCGTCGGTCATCTGGCTTACAATCACCGCCGAACTGCACGCCGGGGGCTGCTCGCCAGGGGCTCTGCTCTACGCTTGAGGAGCCGGGTGGGGCTATCGCGGCGCCTTCCGGGATCGGTGGCTAGCAGCGTGTACGTGCCGACCAGGAGAACCACATATGTCTGATGCTCCCACTGCCCTGCAGGCCCGTTCGCCGCTCCGCCTGGATTTCGTGGGGATGACCGACTACATCGTCGCTTGCCAGGAAATCGGCGCGGGCATCCTCAACGTCACCATCAACAAGTACCTGTACGCCTCCGCGCGGCTGCGGCAGGATCAGCGGATCGTCTTGCACGCTCCCGACCACGATGACCTAACTGTAACCCTCGAGGGACCCGCCGACCTGGACCCGGCCGGGCCATTAGGGCTGGCGCAGGAGGCGCTGC
>CALFVE010000171.1 GCA_937928475.1 uncultured bacterium
AACAGGAATGGCCCAGGTACTTGATAGTAGCCACCTTCGCTCGCCTCCCTAGCAGAGATCGCCCTGGCCTTGTTGCAGGGCTTCCCAAGCCGCCACCGTGTCCCGGACGTGCTGTGCTGAGACATGCACAGCGGCCAATTCCTCTTCGTTCAGAGGCAGTTCGACTATCTCTTCCACGCCTCTTCTCCCTATTCGGCAGGGAACACCCAGGAATACACCCTCCAAGTCGTATTCCCCCTCCAGGCGCACGGAGCAGGGAATTACGCGGTGCTCATCGCGGACCACGGCCCGAACGATGTCCGCCGCTGCAGCGGAGGGCGCGTAATAGGCGCTGCCAGTCTTAAGATAGGATACGATTTCCGCGCCGCCGTTCCGAGTGCGCTCCACGATCGCTGCGATCTTCTCCGGCGACAAGAGTTCGCCTAACGGTACGTTCCTGACCTTGGTTAGGCGCGGCAGCGGCACCATACTGTCACCATGTCCACCGAGTACCAGGGCCTCGACCTCGTGCGGGGCACAGCCCACCTCCCAGGCGATGAAGGTCTGATAGCGGGCAGTGTCCAGGCCGCCTGCCATGCCCAGCACTCGCTCGCGCGGCGCCTGGTAAACCTGCGCGGCTAGATGGGTGGTTACGTCCAGCGGGTTGGCGACCATGATGACGATCGCCTCCGGAACCACCTGGCGCAGGGCGTGGCAGACCTCAATGACGATCCGGCCGTTCACGCTGAGCAGGTCGTCGCGGGACATGCCCGGCTTGCGGGGAACGCCTGCCGTGATGACCACAAGGTCAGAGCCTTCGGCGCCCGCGTAGTCCTCACCACCCTCGATGCGACGCCGGTGCCTCACGAGGGGAGCAGCCTGGGCGAGGTCCAGGGCCTTGCCCTTCGCCAAGCCCTCCACCACATCCACCAAGTACACGTCGGCGAGATCGCCTTCTAGGATGCGCTGTGCGCAGGCGGCTCCCACATTTCCGGCTCTAACTATAGTGACCTTCATATATACCTCATACCTGCGAAGAGAGATAGCGGTTGACCGGCCAAATGCTAGACAAGTCTGCTATAATGGCTACAAGATGCCGCCGAGCGAACTCCTGACCAAACTGGCCTTTGTCGCAGCCCAGGGCGTGGTCTTGTTCCTGCTCTCCCGCGGCCTGTTCGCCTGGGCCTTGGAGGCTCTGGCCAGCCGCCGCCAGGTGCGCGGGGGCGGCTGGCTCGTCCGCGCCGTCCGCTTGCCCGGGAATTTGGTGCACGAGATCAGCCACGCTATCGGCTTCCTGGTCTGCGGCTACCGGGTGCGGCGCATCATCCCCTGCATATTCGACAGGAACGGCACCGGGGCCTGCCAACCGGGAGAGAAGTGGCTGCCCATCGCTCTGCCCTGGCTGGCAGCGGGAGTAGCCTCGCTAGCGCCCCTGCTGGTGGGGGCGATGGTTCTCTCCGGGGCGGCGCAGTTTCTCCATATTCCCTTGGGTCAGGCGACGGTGGCCGCCGAGGACCCGGCTCGATCAGTGCTCCGCGCGCTATATGGCGGCCTGATGGCCCTCGACTACCGTTCGCCGGCGACTTGGTTGTTCCTCTACCTGGCCTTCACTATCGGCGCGGAACTGGCGCCCAGCAGTACCGACATCGCGCTGGGGATTCCAGCGTTGCTGGCGCTGGGGGCGCTCACCGCCGCCGTCGTGCTGGGGGCATACCAGTTGCCAGCGGAAGCGCCCTTGCGCGAAACGGTGGTGCGCGAAGTCGGACGGGGACTGGCCTGGCTGAGCCGCATCTTCGGCTTCGCGATCATCACTACCGCCACGGCGGTGGTCATCACCTTCCTCCCGGCCTCCCTGATTCGCGCGATCCGCGGCTAAACCTGCTCGCGCCTGAGCAGCACAGGAGAACACTGGTACATTTTGCCTCTGGACACTTGACTTTTTCCTGAGTCCCTGTATGATATATACGGCACAGTCCCGCAAGGCGCGCAGCCCAGGCGCAGCCAAGGAGGCACTCATGCTGGGCCGGCTCTTACGTGATGAAGAGGGCATGGCAAGCGTGGAGTACGCCATCCTGCTTGCCGTGCTGGTGATTACTAGTTGGGTGATGTGGCGCTTCTTCGCCTATCGCATGCGCCGCCCGCTGCGCCGGCTGGTGAGACGGTGGCCGACGGCGCCCTAGCGGCGAACGGAACCCGGATCTAAGCGGCGGCCGATCGCCCCGCTCATGCACTTGGCGCCGCGTCATCTTGGCAAGCCCCCTGCTGCTCTGAGAGTTCCCGGATGATCGCGTCCGCCATCTCGCAGGTTCCTACTGCGGTCGGATCGTCGCGATCCGGCTTCATGTCGTAGGTGACGTATTTCCCCTCCCGAATGACTGCTGCGACAGCATTCTCCAGGCGTCGCGCCGCTTCTTTCTCCCCCAGGTAATCAAGCATGAGCACCGCCGAGAGAATGGTGGCGGTGGGGTTTACCTTATTTTGCCCCTTGTACTTGGGGGCGGAGCCGTGGGTCGGCTCAAAGACCGCGATGCCGTCGCCCAGGTTAGCACCCGGTGCCACGCCCAACCCGCCGACGAGGCCGCATGCCAGATCGCTGATGATGTCTCCGTACAGGTTGGGCAGCACCAGCACGTCGTAGAGTTCGGGCTTTTGCACTAGTTGCATGCACATGTTATCTACGATGCGGTCTTCGAACTCGATGCCCTCGCCAGCGTAATCTTCTGCCACGCGCCGCGCTACTGCCAGGAAGAGGCCGTCGGTGTACTTCATGATGTTGGCCTTGTGCACGGCAGTGACCTTGCGGCGCCCATGCTGCTTCGCATACTCAAAAGCAAAGCGCACAATCCGCTCGCTGGCATACTCGGAGATCGGCTTGAGGCTGAGCGCCGAGCCGGGCCAGACTCGCTTGCCGGAGAGCCGCTGGATAACCTCGGTCACTTCCTCGCAGGCGGGCGTACCCCGGTCAAACTCGATGCCGGCGTAGAGGTCCTCGGTGTTCTCCCGCACGATGACCAAGTCCACGCCTTGATAGCGGCTGCGCACGCCCGGGTAGTACTTGCACGGGCGCAGACAGGCATAGAGGTCAAGTTCCTTGCGGAGAGCCACGTTGACGCTGCGGAAGCCGCTGCCGACCGGGGTGGTAATGGGCCCCTTGATGGCCACGCGGTTGCGGCGGATGGAATCCAGGACTTCGTCGGGCAGCGGCGTTCCCTTGTCCGCCATCACGTCGAGGCCGGCGTGTTGCTCCTCCCACTCAATGGCGACGCCGGTGGCCTCTACGCAGCGGCGCATGGCCCAGGCAACCTCGGGACCGGTTCCGTCTCCAGGGATGAACGTGACTCGATGCATAGGCGAATCTCTCCGTAGGCGCAAGAGCGAGGGTATTTCTTGTATCTGGCGGGTTGTCGGTAAGCAAGATAGTAGTTAGAATGGCCCCAGCACGTCAAATGCTTCCTGTCAGGCGGAGCTAGCGGCTTGCGCGAATCCCAGCAAGAATCTGAGGAGGTCGCCACCCCGCCGGGGGATCGACGCGGCTTCTGGGCGCGGCATCGCACCCGCCTCCACGCCCTGGCGTATCTGGCAACCATTGTGGTGGCCACGCCCAGGTGGCCTGTTGTGCTCGCTGGACTGCCGCTGATTTTGGTCGGTCTAGCCTTGCGCACCTGGGCGCTGGGGCACCTCACCAAGGACGAGGTCCTGTGCACCTCGGGGCCCTACGCCTACACCCGCAACCCCTTGTATCTGGGCAGCCTTTTCATCCTCGCTGGTTTGTGTGTGGCTGC
The DNA here is from genome assembly GCA_937928475.1 of uncultured bacterium. Lineage (GTDB taxonomy): Bacteria > Armatimonadota > Zipacnadia > Zipacnadales > Zipacnadaceae > Zipacnadum. The sequence continues at coordinate 3,762 of CALFVE010000171.1, forward strand.
GAACAACCCTTATCTCGCCGGCGCCGCGGTGGTGCTGGCAGCGCTGGTCTACTTCTTCACCGTGCGCTCGGAGGAGAGCGTTCTCAGCCGGCTGTTTGGGGCCGAGTACGAGGCCTACCGGCAGCGGGTGCCCCGGCTGATCCCCCGCCTGCGCCGAGCCGAGCCTGCGAACCCGAGCGCCTTTTCTTGGGACCTGGCCAGGGCTGGCAAGGCCAAGGAACTGGCGGCTTGGGTACTGCTCCTGTTTGTCATCTTGATCCTCAAAGCACTCGTGGGGCCGTCTCTGGGCATGTGGCCGTACGCCGGTTAGGCGCTGGGGCACCCGACATGACAGCGGGCTGGTCCGCTGGCCGGCAGCCCTAGCAAAGCGCTGTCTCCAGTCGTCGGACTCCCTCTTCGATCAACTCCAGGGAGGTCGCGAAGCTCAGGCGCAGATACCCCTCGCTGCCGAAGGCGGAGCCGGGGACCGTGCTGATATGGGCCTCTTCCAGGAGATACTCGGCCAGCGCCTGGGAGTCAGGGATCTCTCGGCCCCTCAGGTTGCGGCCCAGATGCGCTGACACGTCCGGAAAGACGTAGAAGGCCCCGCCCGGATTGTTGCAGGTTACGCCAGGGATGGCATTCAGCGCCGGCACTAAAAAGTCCCGACGACGCTCGAACTCCGCGCGCATCGCCTCGACTGACTCCTGGGGACCGGTTAGCGCCTCGATGGCCGCCCATTGCGCCGGCGTATTGGGGTTAGAGGTTTCCTGGCTTTGGATATCCCCGGCGCGTTTGGCGATCTCTGGCGGGGCGATCAGCCAGCCGATGCGCCAGCCGATCATGGAATAGGTCTTGGCCACCCCATCGGCCAGAATGGTGCGCTCCTTGACCTCCTCGCCTAGTTGCGCCGGGCTGAGGTGTCTTCGCCCCTCAAAGAGGATGTGCTTGTAGATCTCATCGGAGACGAGGAGCAGGTCGCGCTCGACGGCGAGGTCGGCCAGCCCACGCATAGTCGGCTCAGTGAAGATGGCTCCCGCCGGGTTCGAGGGGCTGTTGATAAGGATCGCGACGGTGCGGTCGGTGAGGGCGGCCCGGACCTCGGCGAGGTCCGGCTGGAAGTCGTCGGCGCCGCGGGTGGGGATGATCACGGCCCGTCCGCCGCAGAGAGCGATCTGTTCCGGATAACTCACCCAGAAGGGCGCGAAGACGATGACCTCGTCGCCCGGGTCCAGGATTGTCTCCCAGATGTTCATCAGGGCATGCTTGCCCCCGTTGGAGACGCAGACCTGCTGGGGCGAGTAGTCCAGGCCCAGGTCTCGGTTGACGGCGGCCACGATGGCTTCTTTGAGTTGGGGCAATCCGGAGGCGGGCGTGTACTTGGTCTCGCCGCGGTTGATGGCCGCGCAGGCGGCCCGGCAGATGTTCTCCGGGGTGGGGAAATCCGGTTCACCGACGTCGAAGGAGATTACGTCAACCCCCTGGGAGCGCAGGGCTTTGGCGCGGGCGGACATGGCCAGGGTGGGCGAAGGAGCCAAGGCAGCGGCGCGCTGTGAGATCTTCACGGTAGTGTTTTCCCCCTTGCGAGAGACAAGCGTTAGGGTCCGGGTCCGCACGGAGCAGGGAGCAACACTCCCGCGCACCCGGCGGGATCAAAGTGGCACTCCGGTCAAGCACGCCCTGCGGTCAGAGGCCAGCGGTGTCCTCAGACCGGCTCTGGCCGCGGGAGTTGCCAGTGCATCCGGCGCAGTTCAGCCTCGGCCTCGGGGAACTCGGCCCGCAAGGCCAGGGCGCGCTGGAGTTCGTGGCGGCCCAGCAGGAGGCGCCCTTGACGCGCATGCACGACGCCTGCGTGGTAGAGAATGTCGGCGCTCGGTTCCCGGCTTTGTCGCAGGGCGCGCTCGAGGTAGAAGGCGGCCTGCTCGTACTGCCCCAGGCGGAAGTAAGCCCAGCCTAGGCTGTCCAGGAGATTGCCGTTAAGCGGGACGCGGCGGACCGCCTCCTGGGTCAAGGCCAGAGCCTCGCGCAAACGCACCCCAGTGTCGGCATACACGTAGCCGACGTCGTTGAGCACGGCGGCCAACTGGAAATCGCCGAGGCGACCGGTGGCGTGCAGCGAACGCTGGGTACTCACGTGGTTCTCCAGGAGCAGAACTCCCGCCTTCTCCTCGCCCAGATACAGGTAGCACATACCCAGTCGGTAAGTGTCGAGGTGTCCCGTGAGGCCGCCCAGCGCTAGGAGTGTCTTGGCTGCCCGGTCCCAAGCCCTCGCTTGCAGGAAGACGCCGGCCGCGCCGCGCAGGACCGGCAGGCTCTGGGGAGAGAGTTCCGTTGCCCAGCCAGCCAGCCGCGCGGCGCGGGCCAGGTCGGGGCGAGAACGCTCCACCTCGCTGCGGGCCTTACGGACCAGAGACTGCGCCATGAAATCCCGCCGCAAGCGGTCCAGGTGGGACCGCGCCGAGGGCGAAAGCACAAACAGCGCGACCAGCAGGAACACGGCCAACGCCGCAACGTATCTACTGTACCTGCGCAGAGCGGAAGGCCACCACATAGTAGTAGGCGAACCCCGTAAAGAGCATGTTCTCGGCCAAGGCCGGGGAAGAGTAAATGCCGTAGGAGGTAGACTGCTTCCACAACACCTCCCCGGTGTCCACCGCGAGCGCGTAGAGCGAGCCGTCTTTGGAACCGAGATAGGCCACGTCCTGAGCCAAGGCGGCGGAGGCGAGTACCTCATCCCCAGTCTGCACGCGCCAGAGAACCTCTCCGCTATCCTGGCTCAGGCAGTATATGCCGCCATCGCCGGACCCCACCAGGAGCCGCCCGTCGCTGAGCGTGGCGGTAGAGCGCACCCGGCCGTGCAACTGCGCCATCCACACAATCTCACCCGTATCTAGAGCCACCGCGTACAGGTAGCCGTCGTCGCACCCACACCAGGCCAAGTGCTCGTTGAGGGTCGGCGAGGAGGCCAAAGGACCGCCGGTGGGGATCCGCCAGAGTAGGTCGCCGGTCGAAAGATCAAGCGCGTAGAGGTGGGCATCCCAGGAACCGAAGACCACCTTCTCGCCCGCCACTGCAGGCGCGGAGTAAACCTCGCCCTGGGTGACAAAGCGCCAGGCAATGCGACCGTCTTCTTGCTGCACGGCCTGGAGATCGCCGGCCATGTCGCCGACCAACACATAGGGGCCGGCCAAGGTGCAGCCGCCCCGGATGGGACCGGGGAGTTCCCGCCGCCACAGCACCTGCCCACGGGCCGGCTCCACTGCGTAGAGGAAGCGGTCAGTGGAGCCGTAGAAGACCGCCTCGTCGCTGAGAGCAGCCGTGCTCTCGATGCGACCCCCGGTGGGAAGCGACCAGCGCACCTCCCCGCGAGCGACATCCAAGGCATAGAAGACCCCGTCGCGAGAACCCACAAAGACAAGGCTGCGGCCGACCACCGGCGAGGCGATGACCGCGCCGCCGGTGCGGGTGGCCCAGACCTGCTCGAGGGGCGGACGGAGTTGCAGAGGCACCCGGGCCTCGTGCCGAGGACTCCCCCCGAAGGTAGGCCAGCGGTCCGTCTGGGCACCAGAACGTCGGGTCAACTCTTCCACCTCGCGCAGCAGAGCCCGCAACAGGTCTTGTCCGTAGGTGTCGTCCGTACCCTCCAGCGCCCGCAAGAGGAGGTCGTGCGCCTGGGCGTAATTGCGTGCCTCCAACTCGGCCTGGGCCCAGGCGTAGAGCAGTTTGGCGTTGCCCGGCTGGCGGGCGGCTTGCCGCCGGAGATGATTGACATCCTGGTCACGGGTAGACAATCGCCCCAGCAAGCCAGCCAGCGCCCACGGCGCCCGCGGCTGCGAGGCCACCCGGCGCCGCAGGAGCGGCAGGAGGTGGCGCTCCCCCATCGCGCGCAGGGCCTCGGCAACCGGCGCCACGAACTCTGGGTCCTGATCGGAAACGGCTGCCACCAAGCGCCGGGCATGGCGGTGCAGGCCCAGCGCGCCGAGAGCCCCTGCCGCTAGGCGTTTGTTCTCGGGATCGTCGGAGTCAAGAAAGGCTAGCAACTGCCGCTCCAGCCCCTGCAAGGCCTTGGCGGCCATGGCCTGGATCTCAGGCACGGGATCGGAGAGACCGACGGTCAACACTCGCACGCAGGCCGGCGAGAGATTGGAGGGTAGATGCCGGTAGGCGGCCAGCCGTACCTCCGGAGAAGGGTCGGAGAGCAGGGAGATGAGCACCGGATCACGGCGGTCGCCCAGCTCGTCCAAGCGCCCCAACCAGTAGTCACCGCCGACCCCGGTCTGAGCCGCGCTGCGCACCAGCAACTCCAATTCGTCCCGCGAGATGGTCAGTTCCTGCGCATGATCGCCGATGATGCGCAGGCGCTCCTCGTCCATGAGCAGGCCGAACTTCTCATAGTTGTTCAGTTCGCGGGTGAGCAAGTCCTGGAGGTCGCGGAGCTGGCTTTGCTCCTCGCCCAGCCAGTCCTTGATCTTCTCTGCCAAGTACTCGTGGGCCAACTCGTAAGAACGTTGGCGCTCCTCGTCCACCACCCGCAGCAAACGGTGGTCTACCAAGTGGGCCAAGACTTTCTCGACGCTCTCGCGCCCTTGATCCAGTTGCTCCAGGATGCGCGGCAGGGGCCACCGGGCGCGCAGTTCACTCGAGGCCACCATGGCCTTGAGAATGGCGCGGGCCACCGGGCGCTCCGCTAGAGGCAACTGCAGGAGCACCTTGTCCAGATAGCCGGACAGGATCTTCTGGGCGCCGCCCAACTGCTCGTAGAGACGCTGGGAGATGACCCGTGAGGGAGGCACGATCTCCTCATAGAGGCGGTAGAGCACAATCTGCAGCTCCGCCGGCTCAATGCCCTCGCGGGAGAGGTCCTCAAGGATGCGGCCGACCAGGTCATGCTCGACTTGGAGATTAAAATTGGAGGCCGGTTTGGTGATAGCCGCTTCCGCCTGCTCGCGGGTGAGGCGGCGCAGGCGGTACATGTGGTTCATTAGGTCCGGCAGAAAACGGCGGAGTTCGAACAACTCGCCAAGGTAGTCCTCGCGCACACAGAAAAGGAAATGGATACGAGGATCTTCAAGGCACTGGGCCACTGCCTCCACGAACTGCTCCCGGACGGGCGCGCCGATCTTGACGAAGATCTCCGCAAAGTGATCAACGATCAAGAGAAGGTCCCGCTGTGCGACCTCAGCCAGGGCCAAGGCGACTTCGCGGCAAGGGCGATCCTGGAGTTCGGCCGGGAGGGGTAAGCCCTCCATCTCGGCGCGAGCGAGCAGCGCGCGGCGTAGGCGTTCGCCGGGATCGTCGCCGCAGGTAGCGTAGACAGGTAGGAGCGGGCGGGGGCCTTCGCCGGAATACTCCTCATCGAGTTCCCGGAGGCGGGCCATGAGGCCGGCCCGCAACAGCGAGGTCTTGCCCATCGCCGTGCGTCCAAAAAGCACGACCAGGCGGTGATCGGTCACCAGTTGCAGCAAGTTCTCGGTGTCTTCTTCCCGGCCGAAGTAGAACTCCGCGTCTTCGGTGTCGAAGTAGTCAAGGAAGCGGTAGGGCCCACCGCGCAAGACGCTGAGTTCCCGACGGCGGCCACGCAGGCTACGGCGGGCGTGGGCCTTGAGTTGGGTGGCCAGCGCCGAGAAGAATTCATTGAAGGAGCCGGCCTCCCGGGCCAGGATGTGCCGCTGGGATTGGCGGCTTTCCAGCAGAGAGGTGACCTCGGGCTGCAACTTGTGGTACTCGGCGACGCTGGGGTCGTCGGTGCGCAGTTCGTCAAAGGCGCTGCGGTCGCTGAGCGGAATGGTGGGATTGATCCAGAAGATCTTGCCACCGGTATGAGGGATGAGTCGCAAGAAAGGCCGGTCGCGGTCCGCGTAGGCGACGGCGTTCACCAGCACCTGGAAAGCGTCAGCGATCACGGAGCGATAGGGCGCCAGGTGCTCTTCCAGTTCTGCTTCGGTCAGCGGGAGCAGGGCGCTGTCCAGGTCGCCGCCGCACTTGATCACCGATACCCGCACCGAGTGCTGCAAGGCGGTGCTGACTGCCTCCGGTTCGTCCACCCCCAACACCAGCAGGTTGTAGTCCGTGCCCGGCTCCATGAAGTTGTTGTGTAAGGCCTGCTCGAGCAGCCCGTGGGGCTCCATGGTGAAAATGGCCGGGAAATAGCCGTCCTTGATTAGGCCAGCGAGGCGCACATGGCCCTCGGCGGGCCGGGCCTGGGCCAGGCGCGCGCGCAGCCGACGGCAGCGCTCGGCGGAGTCGGTTAGCCGTTCCGCAAAGGCCTGCAACTGGGCCAGGGGACGGGCTTCGGCAGGCAGGTGGTCGAAGGTCTCCCCCACCTCGGCGGCCGCCAGGGCTTGCAAGTGGCTGCTCAGGGGGAGCTCCTCGGGCGGGAGGCGACCGCCGCTCCCCAGGAACAGCACATGCCGCCCCCGGCGGTGCCGACGGGCCTTGAGGTGGTCTGCCA
>CALFVE010000172.1 GCA_937928475.1 uncultured bacterium
CGGCCCCGGCGGGCTCTACGTAGACGTGGCCGGCAGTTTCGACCTCCCCATGGGGGTCACCGGCAGCGACTACCAGACCGACGCTGAAGGCATGGAGAACCTGCTCGCGCAGGTCCGCCAACGCACCAAAGTGTACGTGACTGTCCAGCAGCGCTTCGTTCCGCTGCAAACCGCCGCCCTCAGCAACGTCCCCCTGCTCCACCTGCGCGGCCATCGCGCCTTCAGTTTCTCCTCCGAAGAGCGCGAGGCGCTCCGCCAGTACGTCGCCCGCGGCGGCCTGATCCTGGCCGAAGACTCCCACGGGCCTTTCAGCGAGTGTCTCCGTCGGGAGATGCAGAAGATCTTCGGTCGGGGCCCCGAGGACCTGCCCCGCGACCATGAGATTTATCGCGCCTTCTACGTCCTGGACGACATCCCCGCCGGGGACATGGGCGAGCGGTATCCGCTCCAGGGCATTGAGGTCGGCGGCCGGCCGGTGGTAATCTTCTCCGCCAACGACTACGGTGATTGCTGGGAAGGCACCGGAGCCTGGGTAAAGCCGGAGAGCCGCGAGCCGGCCTTCAAGATGGGGGTCAACATCTTCATCTACGCGGTCGCCCGCTGGCAGCAGGCCCACCGCCAGCCGTGAAGGCCCTCGCGAGGTCTGCGGGAGCGACGCCGTAGAGGCGAGGTGACGAGGATTGGTGGACGGGAGGAGGGTCGAACTCCCGACCTCGTCCGTGCGAGGGACGCGCTCTCCCAACTGAGCTACCCGCCCACCGGTCACCCTATCTTAACCACCCCTCCACCCCTGTGTCAAGGCTGTCTCCCGGCTCTCGCTACCTCCGCTGCTTCCCCTCCCGACTCCCGGCTGCGAACTCCCACTCGCGCCTCGCACTTCGCGCCTTCCTACAACATATACCTGCTCAAGTCCTGGTTCTCCACCACATCCTTTAGCTGCTGCCTGACATACGCCACGTCCACAACTACCTTCTGCTGCCCTAACTCAGGGGCGTGAAAGGAAAGATCCTCCAGCAATCGCTCCATCAGCGTGTACAGCCGTCGGGCCCCGATATTCTCGCTGGTCTCATTCACCTGCTGGGCCAGCCGCGCCACCTCCCGGATCGCCTCCTCGGTGAACTCCAGTTCCACCTGCTCGGTGGCCAACAGCGCGGTGTATTGCTTGACCAGCGAGTTCTGCGGCTCCACCAGGATGCGCGCGAAATCCTCCTCGTTGAGACTCTTGAGTTCCACCCGCAGCGGGAAGCGCCCTTGCAGTTCCGGGATGAGATCGGAAGGCTTGGAGACGTGGAAGGCGCCCGCGGCGATAAACAGAATGTGAGAGGTGTCCACCGGCCCGTACTTGGTCATTACCGTGCAGCCCTCGACGATGGGCAGGATGTCCCGCTGCACTCCCTCGCGAGACACCTCCGGCCCGTGCCCGCTCTCCCGGCCCGCTACCTTGTCCAGTTCGTCCAGGAACACGATGCCCGCCTCCTCCACGCGCTCGACCGCCTCCCGGGCCACGTCGCTGGGGTCCACCAGTTTCTCGGCCTCCTGGTAGGTGAGAATCCGCCGCGCCTCGGCCACGGTGGTGCGCTTGATGGTCTTGCGCGGGGGAAAGATATTGCCCAGCAAGTCCTGCATGTTGAAGCCCATCTCTTCGAATCCCGCCGGCGAGAAGACCTGCATGCTGGAGACGGCCTGCTCCTCCACCTCGATCTCGATCTCCTGGTCTTCCAGTTCTCCATTTTTCAGGCGCTGGGCGGTGAACTCGCGGACCCGTTCGGCCTGACGGCGCTCTTCCTCCTGGCGCTGTTGCTCCCGGGCTTGCTCCTCGGGAGAGGGCACTTCTGAGGCCTGGCTACCAAACAGGCTAGCGAGCACCGGCGGCACTGGTGGGGTGGGGGGAGTCGGTCTCTTCACCCCGGCCAAGATGTCCACCAGCCTGGCCTCGGCGCGACGCTCCGCCTCCTCCCAGACCGCGTCCATCGCCTCGTCTTCCACCATCCGGTAGGCTACATCCACCAGGTCGCGGATTATCCCCTCCACGTCCCGGCCCACATACCCCACCTCGGTAAACTTGGTCGCCTCCACCTTCAGAAAGGGTGCGTCGGCCAGCGCCGCCAGCCGCCGGGCAATCTCCGTCTTGCCCACCCCGGTGGGGCCGATCATCAGAATGTTCTTGGGGATGACCTCATCGCGCAGGTCCTCGTCCAGTTCCTGCCGGCGCAGGCGGTTGCGCAGGGCGACCGCCACCGCCCGCTTGGCCTTATCCTGGCCGATGATGTACTTGTCGAGCTCCTCGACGATCTGTCGAGGCGTGAGGCCTTGGATCATCTTCGCTCCTCCGTACGCTGGGCCACGGTTCCCTGTAAGGGCGGCAACTGCGCCGGCCCCCCGGCTTCCCGTTCCCCCCTGGCGAGTCCGCCCGGGCCGAACAACTCGCCTACTTCACTGTCTCCACGCTGATCCGGTCGTTGGTGTACAGACAGATCTCAGCAGCGATGCGGATGGCCTGCTCGGCGATCTGCTCCGCCGATAGGTCACTGTAGCGCATCATCGCCGTGGCCGCCGCCTGGGCCATCGGCCCGCCTGAGCCGATAGCGATCACGTCCCCATCCGGCGTGATGATGTCCCCAGTGCCGGAAATCAGGTACATGCTGTCCTTGTCGGCGAGGATCATGTACGCCTCCAGCCGTCGCAGTATGCGGTCGGTGCGCCACAGTTTCGCCGTCTCCACCACTGCGCGGGAGAGGTTGCCAGAAAACTCGTCCAGTTTCGCCTCCAGGCGCTCGAAGAGGGCCAGGGCGTCCGCCGCCGACCCCGCATAGCCCGCGACCACCTTGCCCTCGCGCAGGGTCCGCAGTTTGTTGGCGGTGTGCTTGAAAATAGTTTCGCCGACCGTCACCTGGCCGTCAGCGGCAAAAGCGGTCACCCCGTCCCGCCGCACCGCGCAGATGGTGGTAGAATGGGTGGTCATCGGCAATCACGCCCCTGGTCGGTAGGACAGGCTTTCCAGGCTGTCCGCCGTTTCCGCTTGTACAGGCGCCGCTCGTGTCGCCCGGTGTGTCCCGCCTCGCTCCATACTCTCCCCCGCTTGCGGGGAAGAGGGGCGGGAACCTGCCCGCCCTACGCGAGATTATACTACTCTCCCCCGCTTGCGGGGAAGAGGGTGTGGAGCACCAAGCCCTGTGCAGTGACTATCCCATCCGCACCTCATACTCCCTCCCCGCCTCCGTCTCCCACTCAACCACGCCGCCCACGCGCCTAACTTCCACCGGCTCGCCGCCGCAAGGTACGCTGACCTCTGCGCCTTCCGCCGCCAAGCGGCAGACCTCCCCCTTCTGCGAGCGCACCACAACCCTTGCCGGCTTCCCTCCTGCCCACTCGATGTCCACCTCAAACCCTCCCCGCGCGCACAGGCCGGTCACCTTCCCCTCCGGCCAAGCGGAAGGCAGCGCCGGCAGCAAGCGAATCACGCCGCCGTGCGATTGCAAGAGCATCTCCGCCACGCCCGCCGTGCCGCCCAGGTTCCCGTCAATCTGGAAAATGCGCGGCGGGTGCAGGTCAAGCAGCGAATCGGTGGCGTAGTCGCTCACCAGGCGCCGCAGGTGCTCGTGGGCGGCCTCACCGTCGCCCAGCCGCGCAAAGCAGCATACCGTCCAGGCCCGGCTCCAGCCCGTGTGCCCGCCGGAATGGGCCAGACGCCGCTCCAGCGACGCCCGCGCCGCCGCGAAGATCTCCGGCATGGCCTCGCGGGTAATCTGCTCCCCGGGGTACAGGCCGAACAGGTGCGAGATATGCCGGTGCCCGGGCTCCACCTCCTCGTAGTCCTCCAGCCATTCCTGCAGTTGCCCCCACTTCCCGATCTGCAGCGGCGGTATCTCCTCTAGAATACGCCGCCAGGCTCCGCGGAGTTCCTCATCTACCCCCAGAATCTCGCTGGCGCGAATCGCATGGGTGAGCGCATCCCAGATCAGTTGCAGGTCCATGGTAGCCGCCACGCACAGTGAGACCGGCTCGGTCCCGCCCACGGAGCGGTTCTCCGGCGACTGGGAGGGCACCGGCACCAACCGCCCTTGCGGGTCGCGCACCAGGTAGGTCTGGTAGAAGGCGGCCACCTCTTTCAAGAACGGGTAGGCTCGCTCGCGCAGGAACTGCTCATCCCGGCCCCACTCATACCGCCACCACATATGCTGGGCCAACCAGGCCGCCGCGCCGATCCAGACATCCCAGCCCCGCGACTCCGGGGTCGCTCGGCCCCAGGGATCGGTCTGAATCGGGAACCAGACGCCTGCACAGCCGTACAGGGTTCGCGCCGCCACCCGGGCATGGGGCACGAAGCGCTCAATGTGGTCGAAGAGGGGCCCGGTACACTCCGCCAGATTGCAGACCTCGGCGGGCCAGTAGTTCATCTGCAGGTTCACGTCGTGGTGCAGGTCGCACTCCCAGGGCGGATGCAGCTCCTCGTTCCACTTCCCCTGCAGATTCGCGGGCAACTCGGCTCCCCATGAAGAGGCGATCAGCAGATACCGCCCGTAGTCAAAGTAGAGCGCCAGCAGGTCCTCGTCTTGCCCCCCGGCGCGCAGCGCCGCCAGTCGCTCGTCGGTAGGCAGTTCTTCCGGTGCCGCAGGCTTCCTAGCCTGCGTCTCCAGCGCAGGCTCCCCAGCCTGCGTCCCCCGTAGCGCAGGCTTCCTAGCCTGCGTCCCCCGTAGCGCAGGCTTCCTAGCCTGCGTCCCCAGGAGTGCAGGCTTCCCAGCCTCTCCCCCAGATAGGTCGAGGGCTACCTCTCTCGTCCCTCCCAGTCGCAGGCTCACCCTCCCGAACCGTCTCCCATGCTCCTGCACGTGCGTGGCCAGCAGCCTCTCCCAGGGGGTGGAGCGGCCCGTAGCGCAGGCTTCCCAGCCTGTGTCCTCGGTCGGCACCTCGGTCAGTTGGTCACGGCAGCGTGCCCCCGGATCTCGCCCGTTGAGTGACACCTCGGCGCTGAGCAGGATCAGCGCCTCGGCAGCGTTAGCCAGGTGCAGCGCCGCGCGCCCCTGCGCGGGTGTGAGAGTGCCCTCCGCGAAGACCCGCGCCTCCACCGCGAAGCGCACGCCCTCAGGGAACTCGCCGAGGAAGCCCATCGCCTTTTCCTCGACCCAGGGGGACAGGGCGCACTCCGGGTCCTCGACGCGTGTGAGGGCCAAATCTACCCCAGGCAAAGCCCCGCCCTCCGGAACCGTCAGCCGCACCGCAATCACCGGATAGACCGCGCGGGCGAGAATCTCCCGGCGCAGCAGCGCCAAGTCGGAGCGGTACTCGACGGTCACCAGCCCGCGCTCCAGGTCCAGTTCCCGCCGGTAGTCACTCACCCTCCCCGGCGGCAGATTGATCCACAGATTTCCCAAGGGCTGATAAGCATCAACCCGATTCGGCAGGCCGCTTACCCCTCCCAGGCCGCCCAGCGCCTCCTTGGCGAGTGTACCTGCCTCCAGGACCTTGCCTTCAAAGAACAACCGCCGGATCTCCGGTAAAACGGCCGCCCCGCCTGTCTCCGCCCCCGGCGCCTCCACCTCTCGCTCCCGGTTCCTTCCCCTCCACAGCCACTCGTGGTTGAGCGCAATCCGCTCTCGCGGCACCGTCCCCAGCTCCATCGCCGCCAACTTGCCGTTGCCAATCGGCAGCCCGGCCATCCACTCCTGCGCCGGCTTGCGGTACCACAGTCTCCTTGCCACCTGGCTGCACCTCTCTGATGCTCGCTTTCGTCCTCGTCCCCACCTTCCTCCCACCGGGCCCCCGTTCTGCTTCCTCTGCGCTTCCTCTGTGCTTCCTCTGCGCTTCCGTTCTGCTTCCCTTGCGCCTGTCGTTCAAAATGGCCACTTGTACATGCGGCTCGCGATCTTGCGGCCGAGCGCTTTGTTCTTCAGCCGGCGGGCAATACGCTTCGGGTTGCCGCTGGTGAAGGTCTCCAGGTCATTCGCTAGCCGGGCGATCCGATAGAGAAAACTGACCAGTTTACTCATGGGTATCTCCTCATCCAACCGAGTTCTGGTCCTCCGGCTCCCCTTTTGCCGCAGCGAGAGGGGGTCGGGGGGCGAGGCGCTCCTTCG
>CALFVE010000173.1 GCA_937928475.1 uncultured bacterium
AACGAAAGGCTCTTCCTCGTGCAGGCGCTCCACCAGGGGATGCCGCCCTCCGATGATCTCCAGACGGTCGGACTCGTCAATCTCCGGACGCACGTAGTGGTACTCCAGCGCCACCCGGGCCAGCGATTGCAGTGCGTCGAGAGTGGCCAGGGCCTTGGCGACGCGCAGGACCTGGGGCGCGTACTTGGCCGCCTCGGCACGAATCTCGCAGAAGAGGTTATATTCCAGGCTCTGGCTGCGCTCCTCCGCGCCCAGGACGCGGGCCTCCCACTCTTTCAGTTCCGGGGTGACGAACCGCTCGCCCCCGGTGAGGGTCTGCTTGCGCTGCCAGTCGTCGGGCACCAGATGCAGGTTGGGAGTGCTGACTTCCAGGTAGTAGCCGAAGACTTTGTTGAAGCCAACTTTGAGCGACTTGATGCCGGTGCGCTCCCGCTCGCGAGCCTGGAGACTTGCGATCCACTCGCGCCCGCCGGCGGCGAGGGAGCGCAGTTCGTCCAGTTCCACCGAGAAGCCGGGACGGATCAGGCCACCCTCGGTGAGCGAGACCGGGGGATCGTCTACGAGAGCGCGGTCGAGGTAGGCCGCCAGGCCCGGTAGCGGAGGCTCCGCATCGTGCGCGTCGGGAGCCGATGGAAACTGGGAAGCCTGTGCTGCCGCCTCCTCCCCCCTCGCTCCCCCAGAGAGAGAGGTCAAGGGGTGAGGCTCCCCCACTTCCTGCGCCAACTCCCGCAGCAATTCACTCTCCATCTCGCCCAGAATCGCCGCAATCTCGGGCAGGCGAGGCAGGGAATCGGCTAGCGCCCGCAGGTCCCGCGCACTGGCGGTCCCCGTCGCCGTGCGTCCCATCAGGCGCTCCAGGTCGTAGATGGTCTTCAGGTGTGCCCGCAGGCGGTCGGCCAGATCGCGCCGGGTCAGAAGTTCTTCCACCGCGTCCAGGCGCCGGTTGATGGCCGCCGGCGAGAGCAGCGGCTGTAGCAGCCAGTCGCGTAGCAGGCGCGCGCCCATGGGCGTCAGCGTCCGGTCAATCAGCCAAAGCAGGCTGCCCTTGGCGCTGCCCTCGCGCAGTGTGCGGACGAGTTCCAGGTTGCGCCGGGTGGTGGCGTCAATGACCATGAACTCTTCGCGGCGGTAGGTGGACAGGCCCTGCACGTGGGGCAGTGCTTGCAGACGATTCTGCCGGGCGTAGCGCAGGGCCAGTGCCGCCGCCGCCTGGGCCGCAGGCATCTCCTCGCAGCCGAAGCCAGCCAGCGTCTCCACGCCGAAGAACTCGCGGAGTTCCTGCGCTGGGCCGCGCCAGTCCCCCTCGCCCTCAGCGACACTAATTGCCCCCGCAAAGACTTGCCGGAGAGCACGCCCCAAGTCCTCCTCCGCAGCCAGATCGGGGCCGAGCACCACCTCCGCCGGCTGCACCCGCGCAATCTCCTCCAGGAGCGCTGCCAGCGCCGGGTCCACCTCCCGGGAGCCGAACAGTGGTTGCGCCGGTGGAGGCGGGGCCGCTGTCCCGGGCTCAGTGACCAGAAAAGTGCCGGTGGAGACATCGAGGAGGGCCAGGCCGTAGCGACCCCCGACGCGGGCGACGGCGGCGAGATAGTTGTGCTGCGGAGAAGCGATGAGATTGTCCTCGAGCGCCGTCCCGGCGCTGACTACGCGGGTGATCTCGCGCCGTACCAGGCCTTTGGCTTGCTTGGGGTCCTCCACTTGGTCGGCCAAGGCCACGCGGTAGCCTTTCTGCACCAGCGTGACCAGGTAGCGCTGGAGCGCATGATGCGGAATGCCGCACATGGGGATGCGCCGTCCGGGAGCGCACTCGCGGCTGGTCAGCACCAGGCCCAGTTCGCGGGCGCCGATCTGGGCGTCCTCGCCGAACATCTCATAGAAGTCGCCCAGCCGGAAGAGCACCAGCACCTCCGGATACTGGCGCTTGAGGCTCTCCCACTGCCGGAAAAGAGGGGTGTAGGAGGAGGGCTTGGTCAAGCGTCTCACCAGCGATCTTATTCCCGCTCACCGCCGCCAAGACCTTGCGCCGGGGAGGCCGGAACCGGCGCCTTTTCGCGCGCCGTCTGCGCAAAAAAGGTGCCTGTGCCTGGTGCTCTCTTCCCAACCGATTTCCCGGCTGCGAAAAAGCGCTTCCCAAGACAGGGAATCGCCAGGCAGAGGTCGAAGTAGTTCTATAACCTGGCAGCAGTGGCCGTCCTGCCTCCTAACATTCCTGCTCGGCGATCCGCCCTTATTGACCGGCGTGGGAGTATGACGCCCATTCTATTCCGCAAAGCGCACAAGACCTGAGACATGCGCTTAGGGAGGCTGATGCCGATGGAGGGACGGTCGCTCGCCACCCCGCGGCTTTGCCGCCGGGGCCGCAGTTGGTGGGCAGCGTTTGGAGCCGTACACTCTTTTCAAGGAGGTTGGGCGAGATGCAGAGAGCCGTTCGCGCGTGCGGTGAATTGCTGCTGCTAGTTCTGTTGGCCTTGCTGCTGGTGATGGTGGCCGGCGGCTGTGGCGGTTCCTTGTCGCCGGTGGAATCGTCCCCCGGACCTACCGTACAGTCGAGTCCCTTCTACTTCCACGCCGACCTGGTGAGCGGCCAGGTCACCCCGCTGGAGCCCGGCGATCCCCGCCTGGCGGGCATCGAAACCGTCAGTCCCCAGGTGGTGGGCACCAACACCGCCACGGGTAAGCCCCTAGAGGTCAACACCGCCGCCTCCCTGACCTTCACCGGCAACCCTGGCCGTCGGACGGTAGCTACCTGGGTCAAGAACAACCTCAAGGAGTCCGTCGGCCAACTGCCCGGCGGCCAGATCAATGGGATTGACCTGATCTTCACCAGCCTGGTCTTTCGCGACGCCAGCAACAACGACCTGAGCGGCGGCTCGGTGGTGGCCCCTACCAAGTACGATCCGCATACCAGCCTACCGGTCATCACCATCCCCAGCCGCCTGGGGCCGGGGCAGAGCAGCGGTTCGGTGGGGGTCGTCTTCTCGCTGCCCAAGGACGCCACCCAGGTGATCTGGGGGGTGATCGCCCGCACCGACA
>CALFVE010000174.1 GCA_937928475.1 uncultured bacterium
CCTACCCGGCAGCGCTCGCTAGCGCTCGCGCCGCCGACCTCCCCTCAGGAGGGGAGGGGGGACAAGATTGCCGGAGGCCAGGGGCCTGTGGCCCCCTCGTGCCGATTCGGATGCCGTGCGCGGCGATCCCTCGAGGAGGCCTTACAGAGGCTCCACCCTCGGCGGGTAGGCGAAGTCGAGCCACTTCTGCGCCACCTTGCCCTGCCGCACGTCGCCCTCGTGGAGATAGACGCGGAAGCGCCAACGCAGCGCTTGCCCGGCGGGCAGCGCATAGTCCCCGCGCACCGACCAGTCCCCGGTGAAATCGTGCAGGCCCCAGCAGTTGGCGGTGAACAGCCCGTAGGAGCGCACGTGCCAGGGGGTGGGGTAGCGCAGATTGCGGGGATGGTCAAACAGGGCAAGGCCGACCTGAGCCCCCTCGACGGTTCCGCTGTAGTCCACCCAGGGCGCGGGCTTGCCCCAGCACTCGGCCTCGCCGACCGCCCCGTAGGCGTTGACGATGCGCCCGCCGCGGGACTCCTCCAGGCTCTCGGCCACGCGCACGGAAAGCGTACCCGCTTCCTTGGTATCGCCGAAGAACACCCCGCCGTAGGCCGCGGTCCAGGTAATCTCCCAGTCCATCACCCGCATGTGCGCGGGCAGGTGGTAAACGCGCAGACGCACCGCCTCGGCCAGCAGTTTCTCGCCTCGGGGCGATTCCCAGTCGTTCAGGGCCGACAGTTCAGCGTAGACCGGCCCGGAGGAGAGCACGGCGCCGGAGCGAGGCACGGTGCGGGCGTGGCCCTCCAGTTCCGACCAGTTGTCATAGCCGTTGACCGCGCCGTGGGCAAGGTACATTGACTTGTGGTGCGGATGGTCGGCGGGCGCGAGGTTAGTCATGCCCACGCCGCCGGGCCCCAGCACCGGGTAGCAATAGGGTCGGGCCACTTCCGGCCTCACCACGTAACTGGTGAACAGGTGCTCGCCCAGGAAAAAGTCCCACTGCCCCTCGCCTCGCTGCACCGTGGCTTGACCGGCGAAGTCGGCGTTCTGGGCGGCGGCCACGCGGTAGCGTCGGGTCTCGCCGGCGGCCAGGTGGGGCAGGATGAAGGTCATCGTCCCGCACAGTTCGGCGGTCGAGGGGCCGCAGCACTGGGCCGGGATGCGGCCGGTTACTTCGCCGGCGGCGTCGAGTTCCTCCAGCCAGTGGAGGCCCGCGCACAGGCAGTCGCGGCAAGGCACGCGCACGATGGTATGCTCGCGGTCATGCGGTCCCGCGTGTACCTCGAAGAGGTGTCCTTCGGTGCAGCGGAAATCGCTCATGTAAACTCACTCCTAGGCGGATCCTCAGCCGCGCAGCGTACGGGCGGCGCGGGTGAGCATGCTCATCTTCTCGGGGTCGGTGTCGAGCGTCAAGGGACTGCCGGTGCTGGCGATAAAACGAGGCCCGGCTTCTGCGTATTGCCGCTGCTGGTCGGCGGTGATCTCTGCCTCGGTGCCGTCGCGGACCAGGACGACATCGGTGTTGCCCAGCAGCACCTTCTCCGGCCCGATTTCTCGGCGGATGCGGGCCAGGTCAATGACGAAGCCTTTCTTGCTCTCCTCGAAGGAGAGGGCGTCGGCGGCACACTCGGCCAGCAACTCCAGCCGGCCCTCGATTCCGCCGCAATGGTAGTGGATGACCAGGAAGCCCATCTGCTTGAGCCCGGCGAGGAGGTCGCGCAGGAAAGGCCAGGCGAAGCGCCGGTAGTCCTCCGGGGAGATCAGGTCCGACCCGGAGAGACACTCCTCGATGAAGATGACCCGCAGGCCGGCCTCCCAGAGGGCGCGAGCATGCTCCAGAGAGTTGTGCAGGGAGCGGTGGGCGACCTCGAGCAGCAGTTCGGGTCGAGCGTGGAGGTTTTCCATCAGCCCGGTGAAGCCGAAGAGGCTGTAGTTGGCCCAGAAGGGCGAGCCGATCGCTCCCACCAGGCAGAACTCCCCCGCCAGCCTTTGTGCGAGAAGCCGCGGGAAGAGGTGCTGGCCGTCGTCGAGCCAGTCTTCGGCTCGGCGCAGGGGCAAACGCTCGCGGATCTGCTCCACCGTGCGCGGCGCGTCTCGTCGCTCCCATTCGCCGACCGCCGGGCTCGGCTTGGCGAGCAGGTCGTGGGGCTCGGTCGCGCCGGGAGCATACCAGAGGCAGCGGTGGGGCGAGCAGACCACGCGGGCGCCCTCCACTTGAGCGCGGCCAGGTCCCAGGCCGATCCAGCCCCAGGCGGGCGGATCGCTGACGCTGCGCCAGGTGCGGCAGAGGGCCTCCATGCGGATCTCGAGGTCTTCCGCAAAGGTCAGCTGCAACTCGCCAGCCGCTCCCGCCCGCTCCCGGTAGACCTCGACCAGGCGGCGGCGATGCTGGGCCGCCCAGTAGAGGCTGGGGTACAGCGGGGCGGCGGGCACGGGCAGATCGGTGCTGCCGGTGAGGGCGCGGGCTAGGAGAAAATCGCCGTTGCTCATGACGGTAGCGCGAGCCTCGCCACCGGCCGCTCTCCTGGCAGGAGAGGGGAGCGAGGCGCCGCCAGCTGCGGCGGGTTGGCTAGCCACGGCCCGGCCGCGGACGGCGGGGCAGGGAGAGCGCGGCTTAGCAGGTCTTCACCTCCACCCGCTTGCCCTTGCGGCTACTCTCCATCGCCGCGAAGACCATGGCCAGGGACTTGAGATTGTCGTGGCACTCGGTCTGCGGGATTTTGCCGGTGCGCAGGAAGGTCAGCATCTCCCGCAAAGCGCCGTGCATAGCGAAGTGCTTCAGACGCGGCGCGGGGGGCCGAAGGTCCTTGAGCGGGCGCGAGAAGCCGGTAGAGCCCGCCACTACCTGCCCCCACGGCTCGCGGTCGTTTTCATAAAGCACCGTGCCCCGGTCGCCGATGAGCCGCCAGTTGCCGTTCCAACTGGTGGGACAGCCCTCGGCGCACCAGGAGCCGCGGTAGGTGAAGATGACGCCGTTCGTCATCTCGAAAATGGCGCTGGCCGCCACGTCCCCTCGATACCAGGAGCCGTGGGGATTGAACTCTCGGCAGTAGACGTTGACCGGATCCGTGCCGGTGAGGAAACGGGCCAGGTCGAAGTGATGGATGGCCATGTCCAGAATCAGCGGGCTTTCCATCTCCTCGCGGAAGCCTCCGAAATGGGCGCCGAGGTAAAAGTCGCAGTTGACGGTGGTGAGCACGCCGATCTTGCCGCCGCGGACCAGGCGCTGGAGTTGATCGTGCTTGGCGTCCCAGCGGCGGGACTGGCTGACCATGTACATCCGCCCGGTCTCCTCGGCGGTGCGGACCATCCGGCGGGCTTCGGCCATGCTGGCGGCCATCGGCTTTTCGCCGATGACGTGGCAGCCGGCCTGGAGCGCGGCACAGGTCACCGCGCAGTGCGCCTCAGGGACGGTCAAGTCCACCACGAAGTCGGGCTGGTACTTGTCCAAGGCCGCGGCGAGGTCGTCAGTAGCCTCCGCTTCCAGATTGAAGCGCTGGACGGCCTGCTGAGCGCGCTCCAGATCGAGGTCTACCACGGCCTGGATGCGCACCTTTTCGGCCTGGAGCGCAGGGAACCAGGCGCCGGAGATGCCGCCGGCGCCGACGACGATACATCGTTCTTTAGCCATGCTAAGACTCCCGTGCGGTGCCACCGCAACGCCGGGCGCCGCGGTCGGCGTGGGTGTGACCCTACGCGGCGGCGGCCCGGCGGCCTGCTGTTTCTGACGCGAAGCGTTTCGCTTTGCCGATGCCAAGGACCTCCCCGGCAAAACCCGGAGGCGCGAGACTCCCCCGGGGGCTTTCCCGTAGTCAGGTTTCTTTGGGTGTACCTGGGGGAACCGACCGCCGGCCCAGAGGGCGCGACAGCGCGCCTCGCCGAGGCGCCGCCTCGGGTTTGCCCTGAGGTACTACGTGGCCGGCTACGCCGAAGGTCCCGCCTGGATGACCACCGTGGCGGGCACCCGGGAGGTACGGGTGGCGTCGGTGCTCATGTGTCTGTCTGTGGTGGGCATCGTGCGCAAGTTTTCCCGGGAGGGTGGCGAAGGCCGAATTAAGCACGGGGGTTCCGCCGCGGCCAGTCTGCGTGCGGGGTTTCTCTGCGGGACCGGCTATCAGGCGGTAAGTCCGGCGTCACCGCGTGCCCGGGCGCCCTGCTTGTTTCGCAGCGTGCGCGCGGGCTGCCCTTCGGGCTGCTCTTGTGCGCGCGTGCAGAGGGGCACTTGGGCGAGGGGAGCGAGACGTCGCCCGTTTCAAGGGGTGAGATTATCGCTGAACTGTGCGGGGGTGACATTATCGCTGAATTGCAGCACAGTTGGGCTTCCAGGATTGACCTCCTGCGCAGAGTAGGCTATCATGCCTGCCGTCGCCGTGACCCCAAGCCGGCTTGCCTGGCCGCGTTCGCCGGGATCGGGTGCCCCGCTATTCTCTGAAGGAGTGAATCTAGATGCCGCTTGTGACCAGCTACGAAGTCCTGCCCGCCGCTCTGGAGGGCGGCTATGCCGTTGGCGCCTTCAATGCCAACAATCTCGAGTCCGTCAAGGCCGTCATCGAGGCCTGCGCCGAGAAGGAAGCGCCGGTCATCCTGCAAGTCAGCCAGGGGGCGATCCAGTACGCCGGCCTGGAGGAAGCCGCGGGGATGGTCAAGACCGTCGCGGAGAAGGTGAGCATTCCGGTGGTGCTCCACCTCGACCACGGCACCTCCTGGGAGCAGAACGTGCAGTGCCTGCGCGCCGGCTTCACCTCCCTGATGTACGACGGCTCCAAGGAGCCCTTTGAGGTCAACGTGGAGAACACCGCCAGCATCGTGCGCATGGGGCACGCCTGCGGGATTCCCGTGGAGGCGGAACTGGGGATCATCCCCAAGGTGGAGGAGTTCCTCACCACTGAGCAGTTGCGCCCGCTGACGGCAGGGGAAGTAGACAACATCAACGAGCTGCTCACGGAGGAACAGATCGCCCAGTTGCGCTCGAAGATGACGGATATTGACCAGGCGGCGGAGTTCGTGGAGCGCACCAAGTGCGACAGCCTGGCGGTAGCGGTGGGCAACATCCACGGGGTGCCCGGCAAGGGTTCGCAGATTGACTTTGAGCACCTGGCCAGGCTGAAGGAGGCCACCGGCATTCCCCTGGTACTGCACGGCTCCTCGGGCACGCCCGATGACCAACTCAAGCGGGCCATCAGCATGGGCCTGAGCAAGATCAATGTAGCCACGGAACTGTCGCGGGCCTTCATTCAGGGGATCGCGGAGTCCCTCCAGAAGAACCCGGAGGAGAAGGACTTCCGCAAGGTGTTGGGGCCGGGAATGCAGAAGATCAAGGAGCACGTCTTCCATTACATTGACCTGTTCGGCTGCGAGGGCAAGGCGGCGGGCGCGGCCCTAGCGGGCCCGCGGGCCGCCAAGATCACGAAAGAATCGCCGGAGTAACCTCGCTTCGCGCCCCGTCTTGTTCTCACCGGAGCGGCTGTCCGTCTTGGTCTTACGTGAGCGGAGGCCGTCCTGGAGGGCGTCTGCCTAGCCCTTCGCGTCTTGCGGGGGGAGGGTGGAGAGGTACCGAAGACACGCTCGCGAGAGCGGCAGGGCTCAGAAACCCTCGCAGGGAAGCAAGGAGACTATCCCCATGACTGACGAGAGCATTCGCATTGTTCACGACCTGATCCTGGGCACGCCCTCTGCGCAGTTCGCCCAGCACCAGCAGGAGTGGCGACAGGAACTCACCCGTGAATATCCCTCGGCTGACCACGCCCGCCAGGCGGAGATCGCGGAGATGCTGGCGGCCAATGCCGTGGATATGCGCTCGGTGCTGGCCGACTGGCGACTGAAGTGCTGGGAGAAGCATCCCCACTCCGAGGCGTGTGCGGTGGTGAGCGAGGAGACCCTCGCCGCCCTGGCCGAGGCGAATCTGGCCACCCTGTGCGAGTGGGGCCGCAGTGACCTGGCGGAGCAGGCGGAGCAGGAGATCACGGCGATTGCCTCCTCCAACCTGGCGCGGCTGACTCGGATGACCTTCCGGGGGGAGACCAACACCTACTGGGGCAATGACTACGCGGCGCACCTGCGGGAGGCGATGCGCCGGGGCGCGGCGCTGGTCACCACCAACCCGGTGCTGGTCAACACCGCTCGCAAGGAGCAGCCGGAGTACTGGACGCCGGTGCGGGACCAGTTGCGCGCGGCGCACCCCGACTTTGGCCCGGTGGACCTGGCGTATGCCATGACCATCCAGGTGGTAGTGGCCAATGCCCGGCTGCTGCGGCCGATCTGGGAAATCACCGAGGGGCGCATCGGCTATGTCAGCCTGCAACTGTCGCCAGAATGCGCGACCGACGCCGAGCAGATGATCAGCCAGGCGGCCTGGGTCTACGAGCGCCTGGAGCAGGAACTGGGCGGCAGGCCTAACACGGTGTTCAAGGTCCCGGGCACCCGGGCGGGGCTGGACGTGGCCGGGGAACTGACCGGGCGCGGGATCGGCGTCAACATCACGGTCAATTTTTCCCTGCCTCAGCAGATTGCGTTCGCGGGAGTTATCGAGAAGCACAGCACCGCAAACGTGAGTTTCCGCACTCAGATGGACGGGCGGCTGGATGATCCGGTCGGGGAGGAACTGCGCGACGCGGGCCTCTCGGACTGGGAGGAAGTGAAGAAGTGGGCCACGACGCTGATCCGGCAGCGGGAGTACCGGATGCTGTGCAAGGAGCCGCAAGCGGGCGGGGTCGGCTTCAAGAAGGCTTTCCCCCTCCCGGCGGCCGGGCGCGGGCCGTGGAACATCCTGCGCTCGATTCACAATGAGCCGGAGGTGCCGACCTTCGTCACCGTTTTCCCCGACCGGCAGCGGGAGTTTGACTCCGAGCCGCGTACACTGGACCCGCGCGGCATGTGGGCCGAGGCGCCGGAGGGTTACCGGGACAAACTCTGGAAGAGCCGCCTGTTCCGGCAGGCCTACGAACCCGATGGCCTTACTGTGGGAGAATTCGATACCTTCCTGCCGACGGTGCGGACACTGACGCAGTTCTGCGAAAGTTACCAGGAGTTCCTGGGCTGGGTGGCGGGGTAGGCGCAGGGATTGCGCCTACCCCGGCGCGTCCTGACCAGGGCTCGGCGGATTCCTCCCGCAAGGCGGTAGAGGGGCGCAGCGCAGGCCAAGACAAGGGTCATCCCGTTGCTTATGGGGGGCCGCCTGCATCCCGGCTTCCCTGAATGCCTGCTTCCATAGTGTCGCGGCGCAGTCCTTCCGGAGATAACTACCCGTGCCTTCCGCGGCCGCTGGGGCCTGGAGGCGCTGGAGAGACCGTAGCAAGCGGTTTCTGCGGACGGCAGTCGGGGGGTCCTCCATGAAGAAGGCCACCGCGAAGGTGCGGAATGCAAGGACAGCGAATCCCCTGCTCGACCCCATCCGGTCGTGTTGAAGGTTCAAGACGTCACGAGTACACGAAGGCCTCGCGATGCGGGAGCGGTCTGTCCACAACTTGAGAAGAACACCTGAGGAGATACATGCCTACGATCCCTTGGACTACGAGAACCTGGCGCGGAGCGTGGTAGATGCGCTGATGAGCGAAGACCTGCAGCCGTTGCCGCCGCCGCGGTTCCGCCGGATGCGGGGTATACGCCATCTACTATTTCGGTTCCTTTGCTCCCTATGCCCGGTTGGCCGATAGTGAACCGCCGCTCCCGCTGTACGTCGGCAAGGCCCTACCCTCCGGACAGAGGAAGGGGGCCGGGAGGCAGACGCAAGCGGAATACAACCTGTTCCAGCGACTTAAGCAGCACGCTCAAAGTATCGCCTCGGCCGAGAATCTGGTGCTGACAGATTTTCGGTGTCGCTACCTCGTGGTGGAACCGGTTTGGATATCGCTGGCGGAGCGCTTTTTGATCGAACACTATAGGCCCGTGCGGAATCTAGCGGTTGAGGGGTTCGGCAACCACCCGGTCGGCCGCTATCGCGAGACGGGAGCCAGGCCCGCTTGGGATATCATCCACCCGGGGCGAGCCTGGGCTAGCCGCCTGCCCGCGAACCGCTCCGTCGAGGAGGTCTGGGGGGACATCGAAAGGCATCTAGGCAGCGGCGGCTAGAGGCCGGGAGCTAGGAACTCGACTGCGGTTTCGTATAGTTCGACAGAACGGTGCGCCTTCCCCACGCGCACCGAGGAGTTGATGATGCTGGAGCCGGTGCGCTTCTTGCGTACCCGGTGCATGCCCTCTACTGTGAAGCCGTGCCGTTCGGCGATCCCCGCCAGGAATTCATCCGTCTTGATCTCCAGCCCCTGCAAGATATTGTTGCCGATAACCACGAGCACGCGCGCTCTCGGCTTCATCACTCGGGCGGTGACCTGGCAGAAGCGGGCGCAGTCGTTGAAATACGTAGCGGCGTAGTTGGCCCAGCCCGGTCCTCCGTAGGCTCCTTTCTCCGCATTCCGCGCGGCCAGTTCGGCAAGGGCGGCGGCCAGTTCAGGATAGTCAAAGGCCAGGGGCACTGGCGGCCCGCTGCGCACCGTCTGCCAGAACTTGCCGAAACTTTGCTCCTCTACCGCCTGTAGTTGCTTGGGCTCCGCCAGCAGGTTCAGCCAGTAAAGGTGCGGGCGGGTGTTGCGCAGGTAATGGTAGTTGTTCAGGTAGGGCGGGGAGGTGACCAGCAGATCCACGGAGCGGGGCGCAAGTTGCCTGGCCCCGTCGAGGTAAGAGTCGCCGTAGACGTATGCGGGAGGCTTGTGCTCGCGCAGCGCCGGTTCGCGCTGAAAAGCCTCAATGTCTTCACAGATCTGCTCGATCTTGGCGGCCACAATGTCGGCTACGTAAGCGTCGGCGATCTCCGGCTTGCCGCAGGCCACGCGTCGGCACAGACTAGGCTCGTAGGAGTAATTGGAGTAAGAAACCAGGGTCGCCCCCAGGGCTACCCGCAGGACGTCGGTCACCTCGGAGGGCGGCTCCTGGGCCAGGAAGTCCAGGGCAAAGAGTACCTGGCGCTCCACCCGGGGGCTGAAGAGGGGCGCTCGGCTGCGGAAGTGCAGCGGCGGCCGGGATTCGGGGCGAGCACTGCGGTCGGCGGAGCGGAAGGCGACATACTCGCAGAGCGCCTGACCCCGCTGACGCACAACCTCTGAGCTGAGCCGAGCGGCGGCCAGTTTCGTGCGGCAGGCCAAGAGGGGGAAGGGATTAATCTCGAATCCGACTGCGGTGCACCCGTGCCTGATGGCTTCCACCAGGGTGGTGCCCACACCCGCGAAGGGGTCGAGCACCACGGTCTCGGGACGGTGCGGCACGGTGGCGAGTGCGTCGGCAACGAACCCGGCCGAATAGCCGGCAATCCAGGGCACCCAGCGATGAACTGGCTGTTCGCGGTTCTCGGTGAACGCACTGTCACGGAAGCCCCCGTTTGCGCTTGCCGATTCTTTGGTCGCGACAGTCGCACTAGCGCGCCGGGCCGCTTGGTCGGTATCCTCAAAGGGAAGGGGTTGGGTGAGCCAAGTCTCCAGCGCCCTGCGCAGGAACCGCCATTCGCGCCCCACTTTCTGAGCCGGAACCCGCCCCTGCTTCGCCAACTGGCGCAAGGTCTTTTCGCTCACACGCACGAAGGCGGCTGCCTCGTCGGCGGTCAGAACTTCCGGTAGCGGCTCTTGGCGGGGCATATCGCTCCTTGTCCTGCCGGAGGTTAACCCTCGGCCATTATACGTACGTCGCAGACGCCGGTCAACCGCGCCGCAGCACCTTCCCTACGCCCGGTACTCTCGCACCTCCTCCATCGTGCGCCTGGCCGTGTCCAGGTCGGGTACGCCGAAGACCCGGTAGCAGACGCCTCCCACCAGACGGCGCTCTTGCAGGGCTTGGGCGAAGTCGGCATAGGGAACATCCACGTTCAGCGGCAGGTCGCCCACTTGCTCCCGAATCTCCGGCAGCACCTCGAAGGCGCGCGGGAAGCCCCGATCATCCCCCAGCCAGAGGCCTTTTAGACCAGGTACGGCGGACACCGCCCGCAGCAGATGCCGGCCGTTGCCGTGGATGTGCACTACGCCGCCGTCGAAGCGGCTGAAGATGCGCTCCAGCACCGGGCGGCCCCACTCCTCGAAGTAGTCCACGCTGGTCATGTGGAAGGGGTCCACGCTCTCCGAGACAATCCGGCCGGGGACCCACTGCGCCATGTTGCTGCAGGTCCCGCCGGCCAGCAGCGGCCCGCGGGCGAAGAAGGCTTCCTGCACCGCCAGGTTGACCTCGAAGGCCAGGTCGAGGGCGCGGCGGACGGTATCCGGGCGCTCGATCAGCGCCAGGTAGGTGCGAGTGGCGCCGACCAGTTCGAAGACGAAATTCAAGCCGTTGATGAGGATAAAGTGACTCACCCCGAACTTGCCCCGTGCTATCTCCAGGAACACGTCCAGTTGCCGCAGATAGCGGTGGAACCACTCGCTTTCTCGGTCAAGGCGCAGGCGGTCAAAGTCGGTCCAGTCCTTGAGGATCGGCTCCACCATGGAGGAGATCCAGCCGGTGTCGGGATCGCACATGAACTGCACCCGCCCGCCGACCAGGCCGCCGTAGAGACCCTGGTCCATCTCCGTCAAGTAGGCGCTGGGAATGGAGTCATCGGGGACCGCCGCTCGCTCCTGCAGATAGGCATCCCAGAAGCGGGCGCGCTCGGAAGGATCGGGGTAGTCGCAATAGCCGGGGTGGTGCGCGGCGCGGAACTCCGCAATTACCCGGCTGGGGACCTGCATGGTGGCCAGCACTAGGCTTTGATCTCGGGCAAGGTACAGGGCCCGCAGGCGCTCCAGACGGGCCGGGAGGTCCGGGCAATACTCCAGGGAGGGAACAAGTTCAGGCATTGGGGTCACCTCGTGCTGGCGCCGTACGTGTTTGGCCCGTTCCGTTCCCCCTCTCCTGCCAGGAGAGGGGGCCAGGGAGTGAGGTGGACGGGCCGGATTCGCGGCGCAGGCGCCGCTCATCGCGGCCCCTCCGGGGGAGGGGCTAGGCCGGCATCTTGCGGCGCCCTCTCTTGCCCCAGATTCCCCCTCGGCGCCGCCTTCTCCTTATCTTGCACTAGCCGCGAACCTCCGGCCTCCCTCCACCGTCACCTATAGCAAGAATCGTACGCCCCAGGCTGGTTGACAGGGCTGGTGGAGGGGCGTACGATTTTTGGCGTCCGGGCCTTGACCTCACCCTCCGCAGCCGTATTCCGCTCCCGCAGGAGACCCGCTTGTCTTCGGAGTTCATCAGAATCAAAGGCGCCCGCGAGCACAACTTGCGCGGGTTCGACCTGAGCCTGCCCACCAACCGGCTCATCGTCTTCACCGGCCTGAGCGGCTCGGGCAAGTCCTCCCTGGCCTTCGATACGCTCTACGCCGAGGGCCAGCGCCTGTACGTCGAGTCGCTTTCTCCCTACGCCCGGCAGTTCATGCGGCAACTGCCGCGCCCGCGCGTGGACCGCATTGAGGGCCTGCGCCCGGCTATTGCCATCCAGCAGGGCGCGCGCAGCCACAATCCCCGCTCCACCGTCGCCACTATCACCGAGATCTACGACTA